>NZ_JAMXSJ010000002.1:0-170539 GCF_024124725.1 Halomonas sp. Ps84H-12
TATCAAGCGGATGCACCGGTTGACGGCGGGCTGAGGGCTCGCCGCGCCCAACCGGCCAGCAGGCAAGGCGTCAGAACCGCCTTGCAGAAGCTGAGGGGCAGGTTAAGAGCCACACAACAGCACCAACACCAACACCAACACCAACACCAACACAGGGGGGGGGGAAGAACCCACGCCTCAGCTCATCCATTAACCTCAAGTCCGACAGACTGCTAGGGGCGTGACATAGCGAATGTTGGAAACCTTCATGGCTTATCTCCTGCGCTGCGAAGGGAAAAACCGATCCAGGTTGCCGCACAGGCCAGCACGGTAACGACAATCGAAAGAACAAAACCGGTGGGCATCATCGCCCAGGCATCCCTGGCATGAGTCAGCGCATTGATAAAACCGACGATCCAGGTGACAAGCAGCAGACACAAATAAATCAGCGAGATGCCGCGACGTCGATGAGCCCGAAAAAGGCCGATAATGGCAGCCAATATCGCGAAACCAGTAAAAACAAGGCCGCCCGCAATAAGCCAGGAAGAGAAGGTGCTCCACTGGATATGGTAGCTAGTTGAGTAGAGGTAATCGCTTAACGCGGCACCCAGAAAGAGAGGAATAGTCCCTGCAAGCAGTACTGCATGAAGCGGATGTATTCCGCTTCGAACAGTGCGTTCAACAGTGGCTGTCACGGCAAACTCCTTATGCTGTTCAGCGAGTTAATGTACCTAAACTGGCATGGCGCATACGCGCATCCAGCCCAGGCAACGACATCATGTTCGTTGTGGCGGAGTATAGTTGACGATTGGGAACTTGCCCAAAGCGCAGCGGAGACTTGCACGCTACGTTTCGGCCCGTCCGTTATGGTGGCGGTTACTCAATTAAGAGGCGTTGAAGGGTGAGCTCATGCAGTCTGGAGTTTAGCGTTTCCAGCTCTCGTCAATCCGGCTGTAAACGCAAGGCATGCGAAGATGGTCACGGCATAGTTGATGTTTAACTGATCCATCAGCAGCCCGAAGATTGGCGCGCCTGCGGTTTGGCCGATAGCGATGGTCAAAAAGCCAATCATTAGACCCGTGGCCGGTCGATCGGGCAGTGCAGAGACACCCCATATTAGATAGACACCGGTGAGCATGATGTACGCTGCGCCGAAGAGCATGCCACCGCAGAGTGCCAATAAAGGCGTTGTGATACTGGTGCCAACTAACATAATGCCAGCCGCTAATGCCGCAAGAAAAAGCCAATGCGTGCGATCAATCCCGAACCGCGCGACTAACGTACCGGCCCCTGCGCCAGCGATACCGGCAGCACCAATAGCGATCCAAAGAAGCCCTGCGCCTGTCGAGCTCCAACCAAGCTGATGGGTGACGAGCTGACCGCCGAAAGACCAAAGCGCGGTACTGGACGCCCCCATCAAAAATGCGGCCGCGATCAGGCGAACAATAACGCCATTAATCGGTGGCAAGCCGGTGGCCGTTTTCGGGGCCGCTTTTGTTTCGCTGGGAACGATGAATGCCGCAGCTATCGCCATTATAAAAGCAGCGACAGCAAAGCCCGTGAAGGCCAACCGCCATTGTCCGCCTAGCATTAACGCGATTGGCCCCGAAAGCACCACCCCTGCGCTGGTACCAGCATTGATGATGGTGTTGGTAAGGCTTTGTCGATCAGGACGGACGATAACGGCAACCGCAGCTGCCATAGGGGGAGATGCTAGCCCGGTACTGGACCCTGCCAGCATGACCGCAGTGGCGAGCAATAGTGGAGACGGTGCTACTGCAATGCCCACCATGCCCACCGCTGCGACAAGGGCTGCTGCTACAGCAACGGCGCGGGCACCAATGCGTTCGGTTAGATACGCCGATAGCACGATGGCGACACAGTAGCCCAGAAAAGCACCGCCGGATATCAAGCCGCTGATGGTAGACGATAGGGAAAGGTCAGCATCGATTTGGGGCAGAAATAGCCCGAAGGCGAAGCGAGCAAAACCGTAGCAGACGGCAATCAGGCCAAAGCCTGTAGCGCCCAGGTAAAGGCTGGGATTCATGTGCGTGCCTGCTGGATGAGCGCTGACGCAGCGATACGCGCCGACGTTATTGACTCAGCCCCGCGATAGACCGCGGCCGCCGTCGCTCCTTCAAACAGAATAAGGATCTGTTCGGCCAGTTCAGGATTATGTTTGCCGCCGGTCTCTAGGAATACAATTGCCTGAATTTTCTCATACAGACTCGCCTTGTGTGCCAGCACAGCATTGGCAATTTCCGGTGTATCGCCACCGGTTTCGCCGTAAGCGCGCAGGAACAGGCACCCACGAGAGCCCTCGATCCGGACCCACTCTTCCAGCGCGCAAAATAGCGCCTCTACGCTCTCTACTTCGATGCGCTGCTGAAACCGGCGATGCCGCTCTGCGAGCACGTCAGTTATCAGCGCCGTTTTGCTGCCAGCATGTTTGTAGAGCGTGCGGCTCGACATGCCAGCAGCCTGGGTTAGTTTGTCCATTCCGGTGGCGGTAAAACCATGCCGGTCGAAAAGGAGTTCTGCTGCTGAAATAAGCTTTGTCTTGGTATCCATGCGCAAAGTGTAAAACGATCATTTTACATCGTCAATTGTTACCTTTTGCGATGGAGTGCATGGAGGCTCACATTTTGTTGAGCATCTCCACCGCCTGATCGAAGTGTCCATCCCGCTCCAACCAGCGCAGGAACTTCACGTTCTATCGCTGGTGCAGGACACGTCTGCGCGCCGCATAATGCCTGCATTGTTGATCAGTACATTGAGGTTGGGGGGCTCGGCGTCATTTGGTTGCCGGATTTCATGGCCAAAGGGCACGTATCCCGTGGCGAGCTGGTGCGTTTGTTTGATGATTGGCACCTCAATCCAATGCCAATGTACGTGGCGTTGCCGCCGAATAGGCGCGTTAGCGCCAAGCTGCGCGTGTTTATCGATTAGATTGTGGCGTTGATGGCGCAGCACGCACCTACGGTTGATCGACGGGGGATAGACGTTTGATAGGTGGGTGGGGCCGCGTTGGCTGATTCGCCATGATGCGCGCCAAGCGCTCCAGGGCCAGTTCAAGCCGCTCAATCAAGCCCTCCAACAATACCTGGCGGTCGGCGGGCACATCGCCGTAAGCCTTTATCGCCTCATCCAACTGCTGGCCTGCTTCACGAATCCATTGGGGTGGACGCCCGTTAGCGCTCTCTTCAAACCCGCTAGCTAGCGTGCCTAGTAGGTGGCGATGCGCCTCGCGGATGCTCGGGTGAGGTGCATCATCCAGCCGGTCACGCAGGCGTAGCGTGGCAGTGCCCAGGTCGAGCCCGGTCAAACCAAGAATAAAAAGATGGCGTTGTTGTTCTGGCAGCATGTCGTCGTGTTGGGCAAGCTGCAGCAGGCGGTCCGCCATGTGACCGCTGAAGCGGGTTTCGGCATCGCGAATCGAGCGCCGCGTTAACTCATGAATATCTTTCGAAATAGCGTTGATCAGACGCCGGCGTCTAAGGCGTGTGCCCAGCCCTGGCAGCAGACGAAAGGACATGACCACGCAGCTGAGCCCGATCACCACGGCCACCACCCGGTTGGCGAAACTGTCGAACGAGAAGTCCATGCCGTTGCCGGGCATGGTGAGCAGGATATTGAAAATGGTAAATGCCAGGCAGTAACCCATGGTCGCCGGGTTGGTGGCGCCCAGCAGGCCTAGAAACAGCGGCGTGCCAAACAGCATGGCCAGCATCGGAAAGCCATTGGCCTGTGAGAGCAACACATGGCCGAATAGAAAGGCGCTGGGGATTGCCGCCAGCATGCCTTTGTAGAACATCATAGTGATCGCGATAGGGTTGTCACGGCTGGCGAAGAACGCGGAAAACAGCGTGCCGAGCATCATCGCAATCATGGCGCTCTGCCAGGCGGTGACAATCCAAAAAGTCGCCAGTAGCGAGAACAAAAGACCCGAGCGTATAGCGTTGATACTGGCGGCGAGGTGGTCACGGTGCCAGGCCAGTGGCGAAGAACGAAGCTTATGGCTTGCCGGTGAGGCAATCGCCTCGCGGGCGTCAAGCATGACCATGGCGTGACCGATCGATTCACGTAGCCCCAGGCGGAGGCGACGGTCGAGAGGGGCAAGGCTGGCTTCTTCTTCACTTTCATGAACCCGATGTCGTAACCCCTGCAGGGCTTTGCGGGCGTCAGCCACTCCTTTGACATGTTCGGCATCGCGAAAACCATTCGCTACCTGACCCGCAAGCTCGATACTTTCAGGGGCAAGGCGGTCAGCGTGGTCGTGCATCAATTGGTGAAGCGCCTGCAGGTTGGCGAAAAAGCGCAATGTGCGTCGCGTTAGAACATGGGTAGCACGCACTCGGCCGGGGCCCACTGGGCCTTCAAAACGAGCCGCCTGGCTGTCGGTTTCCAGCACGGCCAGCGGGGTGAGGCTACCGCGCAGGGCCTCCTGCATGGCAGCTATATCGTCGCTGGCTTCCAAGCGTAGGGCGGCGTGGGTGAAGGCCTCGTTAATCACCGTGTCGGCCTGGGTGGCCAAATGTGTGCCCACATGAGAGGGCCATAACAGTGCGCTGACCAGCATGGCGCACAGGGCACCCAACCCCAGTTCGGTCATGCGTGCCACAGCAATGTCGAAAATTCCGGCTGGGGTGCTGCCACTGGAAATCACCACGATCAACATGGCTGTCACGGCGGCCATGAGGCAGCCGTAGGTGTAGTTATTGCGCCACAGCGAGCCGACGTAGGTACACAGCATAATCCAGCAGGTGAGCGTGAGCAGTGCGGGCAGGCGTGCCTGGGCAAACAGCGCCATGATGAAGATACTCACGATAGCGCCCAGCGCGGTGCCACCCAACTGACAGAGGCCTTTCTCGACGACCATGCCACTCATGGGGCGAATTTGCAGAAACGCCGCGGAAATCAGCGCCCAGTAGGGGCGCTCCACATCGAAAGCCAGCGCGACGTAAAGCGCTAGCATCATGGCCAGCGTGGTTTTAATGGCAAACTTTACCGCCGTGGCGTTAGGCGTGAAGTAGGTGCGCAAAAAGGGCGGCATGGTTACGGCGAAGTGGCCTGAGAAGACGATTCAGGGTGGATGTGCACGGTTGCGGTCATGCCCACGCTTAGCAGGGTGTCGTCGGGTACCGCGTCTAAGGTGATGCGCACGGGGATGCGCTGGGCTAGGCGTACCCAGCTAAAGGTGGGCTCAACTTGAGGCAGTAGCTGTTGATTGAGGGTGGTGTTGCTGTCGGCAATGCCACGCCCAATGCCCGCCACTCGCCCATTCAGGTGGGTATTGCCATTCATTAGTACTACCTCTGCCGGGTCGCCCACCTTAATTGAGGCCATTTTGGTCTCTTCGAAATAACCCATGACGTAGTAGGAGTCATCGGCAATGAGCGCCATCACGGGCGTGCCGCGATTGACGAAGTTACCGGTGGTGAGCTGAACATTGAGCACGTGCCCGCTAACAGGAGCGACGACCTGGGTGCGTGCCTGATCAAGTTGCGCACTCTCCAACGCGGATTGAGCCTGCTTGACATCGGCTTCGGCAATGCGCGAGTTGATTTGGGCGATCTGCTGGGCTTCGGCGCTAATGGCTTGGCTGTTACCCAACTGGTTGCGGCGTCCAGCTTCCGCACGATTGAGTTCTAAGGTGGCTTGGCGATGTTCTAGCGTGGCTTGAGCGCTGTCGACGGCGGCTTGGTAGCGGGTGTCGTCAATGGTGAACAGCGTTTCGCCCTCAGCAATATAATCGGTGTCGGCCACTTCAAGGCTATTTACCCAGCCGGTGACATCCGGTGCAATAGTGACGACCTCGGCGTGAACACGAGCGTCGCGGGTCCAGGGGGTATAGAGGTAGTAACGCCACAGCCAAGCACCGGCGGCGATAGCAATGGCAACGATGATCAGAGTGAGCAAAATACGAAGCGAAGGGCGCATCAACAGTTCTCTCAAGGGCTGCTACAAGGGCTATATCACAGGCGTTCAAGCAAGACGGTAAACAGAAAAGTGGTTGCCGCCATTAAGATGACAAAAAGCGAGATATCGAACCAGGCTTCATACCAGAGTGCATGCTCACCAACCACCCAGTGCAGCAGCGAGCGAATGACCAGTGTGCCGATAAAAGCCATCAGCGCGTAGATCAGCAGTGGACTGAGATAGATGCCGCCAACGGCAATTTCTTGAAGGCCCATAACATCCTTACTTGGCAGGGTGTTGATAATGATAAAAGCAATATTAGCCTGTTAACAATAGACGGGTCAGGGACTTTTTCTCCCTTTAATACTCAGAATAAAGGATGAAATCGAGCCGGTTTAGCGATGCCATAATGTCGTTATCCCTGCAAATACTTGCCTGGAAGCCGCTCGGCCAAAAACTCCATAAATAGCCGTGTACGCTGAGAAAGTGTGGCTTGGCGATAGTAAACAGCGTTCACGGCTTGGGTTTTAAGCTCGGTATAGTCGGGTAAGATGTCAACCAGTGCTCCCTTCTGGCGAGGAGCGATGGTCATAAAGTCGGCCAAGCAAACAATGCCTTCTCCGGCGATGGCTAGTTCTATGAGCGTGCTACCGCTAGAGGCAGAGAGTGTTGGTGAGATGTGCAAACGCTTGCCGTCGGCGCCGATGAGCGGCCACTGATTAAGGTGTTCTAACTGACTAAAACCCATCAGGCTGTGTTGCGCTAATTCATCAATGCTTTGCGGAGCACCGTGACGTTGAATATAGCTGGGGCTAGCGAGAAGTCGCAGCGGGCTATGTCCCAGCAGGCGAGCATGAAGGGAGGAGTCTTCCAAATCGCCGATGCGAATGGCTAAATCGACTCGCTGTTCCAGCAGATCGACAAACCGGTCGTGGGTATCCAATTCCAACGTAATGCCGGGGTAACGGGCACGGAATTCGCCAATGACCGGCACGATCACAAACTGCATAAAACTAGGGGCGGCGTTAACCCGAAGTCTTCCTTGAGGCTGGTTGTGGCGGTCGAGCAGGGCCTCTTCGGCCTCTTCCACGGCGGCCAGGATGCGTCGGCAGTGGGCGAGAAAGGTTTCCCCTTCTTCGGTCAGTTCCAAACGGCGGGTCGTGCGGCGCAGCAGCGTCGTGCCAAGCTTTTGCTCCAGGCGGTTTAGCGCACGGCTGACGCCTGACACGGTAATACCTAACCGTTCAGCAGCGGCGGTAATTGAGCCGCAATCCACCACGGTGATAAACGCCTGCTGCTCTTTCAGGGTGCTTTTCATCGTTGGTTTGAGGTACCTCGATAAAAGGTTGATTATTGATTTTAGCGCAAAAGTCTCTTGCTAGATGTTTGGTTTTTCTTTCCTGCTCTGCACTGCACAATACTCGCCAATTAATGCCCTGCTTACTTCTGTTAAGCGGGGTGGTCACGATATACGGTGAGGTTGAAGCAATGAAGATACTGTTAATCAATGGCGGTAAAGCGTTTGCCCACTCTGGTGGTGAACTCAACAATACCCTGCATGCCGTGGCGGTGGATACGCTGAAAGAGCTAGGCCATGAAGTACGCGAAACGGTTATCGAGCAGGGCTATGAGGTTGCCACCGAAGTGCAAAACTACCTCTGGGCGGACAGCATTGTGTATCAAATGCCCGGCTGGTGGATGGGCACCCCCTGGACCGTCAAGCGCTACATTGATGAAGTCTTCACTGAAGGCCATGGCTCTCTGTACGCCAGCGATGGTCGCACTCGTCAAGACCCAACCCAACAGTACGGAAGCGGCGGCCTGCTGCAAGGCCGCCACTACATGCTGTCGCTGACCTGGAACGCGCCGATTGAAGCGTTCGACGAGCCGGGTAACTTCTTCGAAGGCCGTGGGGTGGATGGCGTGTACTTCCCGTTCCATAAGTCTCAGGAGTTCATTGGCCTTGCAGCTCAGCCAACCTTTATTGCCAATGATGTGATGAAGGTGCCGAACGTAGAGCGTGATAAAGCCGCTTACCGCACCCACTTGCGCCGTGTGTTTGGTTAATTCGCCACGCTGCTAAAGCATTCACACACGCATCAACACAAGCGCCCACCGACGTCGGTGGGCGTTTTTTGTGCCACGCTTAGCGCTCAGGCTTTACACGGTGAATGAGCCGGTAGATGCAGGCAGAAAGATACGTCCTGATTTTTTCAAACGAGGCGGACGCCATAGCATCCACTCGCCGAAACAGCGCTTTTACCCGGACGGAAAGCTCTGCCACGCTGAATGGCTTCGTGAGATAGTCTTCTGCTTCCATTTCCAGCCTCAGCACTCTGTCCAGCTCGGCCACGTGCATACGAACCAGCTCGCCGATACCTGGGTTGTCCTCGATGATCAGTACGTTTCGCGTCATAGCTTCCTGGCTCTCGAAAGGGGCGTTACTCTTTCATGCTGTCGGTGGAGTCCATGTGATCGCTCTCCATGCTCATGTCGTCCATGGAGTGGCTCATGCCATCGACGAGCTGTTGCTCACCGCGCTGTATGACGACGCGTTTA
The DNA here is from genome assembly GCF_024124725.1 of Halomonas sp. Ps84H-12. Lineage (NCBI taxonomy): Bacteria > Pseudomonadati > Pseudomonadota > Gammaproteobacteria > Oceanospirillales > Halomonadaceae > Halomonas > Halomonas sp. Ps84H-12. Next base: position 8,458 of record NZ_JAMXSJ010000002.1, read on the forward strand.
ATCGCCTAGGAAATTTGGAAAACTGAGTGAAAAACTAAGCGGCCATTTCTTGCCTTCGCCTTACGCCACCAAGCGCTAGAGCCGCGATTGCTTGCCGGATAAGGTAACGTGGTCTGTACTTTGACCAACCATCGACACGGATAGCCCACTGATTTAAATGGGCGGGCGGCACAAGCCGTTGGTTGATGGCGGGTATTGGCTCACTTTTACTGAATAAGGCAAGTATGAAAAATTACAGCTCGTGGCCCGTTTGGGGTGTGCTGGTCGTCACGCTACTGTTCTCTAGCGTTGGCATGGCGCAAACGCAAGGCGATGAGAGCGAGAACCCGCGTTGGTTCACCATGGATGCGATCAACACAGGGTTGGGTGAGGTGCCGGAAGAGGCGAAACGCATGTCGCCTAGGGAATCCATTCGCAGCTTTTTGAATTTCACCGACGATGAAAATTACGCCGATGCGGCGCATTTGTTGAATCTGGCAGATATCGACCCCAGCGAGCAGCCCGCACGGGGTACGGAACTAGCCAAGCAACTGGCGGAAGTATTACGACGAGGTGAGTGGCTGAATACCTCTAATCTGCCGGGTCGCCAAGATGCCGCCATTGAAGATCCTTCTGGCCAAAACCCTTTGGCTGGCGAGCCACGGCGCAACATTGAACTGGCTGCGTTGCAGGTAGAAGGCCAAGCCTATGATGTGCGCTTAGGCCGCTACCGTGTTGGCGAAGAAGACCCCGTATGGCTCATTATGCCGGAGAGCGTTTCGTCGATTCCCGCGCTCTACGAAGAGTACGGCCCCTCCATGCTGGAGAGCTACATCCCAGAACGTTTAAAGGCCTCATTTGGCGTCCTGAAAGTCTGGGAGTGGCTGGCAATTCCTGTCTTTCTGGTCACCATTGGTATCGTTGGCGTCGCCACCTATTACCTCGTCGGGCTCATTGCGCGTGTGTTGCCCTCTGGCGTGTCGACCATTTTTGCCGATCAAATCGGCGTGCCGGTCGCGCTGATCGTGATGTCGCTGGTCACTCAGATGCTGCTCGATTACGTGGTGTCGTTTTCGGCCGTGGCCACCACGACGTTTAGAGTACTGCTGATCGCGATCATGGCCTGGGGTGCTGGCACCATTGCGCTGCGACTAGTGGATACCATCATGCTGCGCATGACGCGCCGCTTGGTGGGTGAGATCGATGACACCAAGCCTAAAGACAAACGCCGGCTGCTAACCTCACTCTATGCCCTACGCCGGGTGATTATCTTGATCACCGTGGTGGCGGTTTCGGTGTATGTGCTGGGGCAAATCCAGCTGTTTGAATCTCTGGGGCTTTCCATTCTGGCCTCGGCCAGTGTGCTAGCCGTGCTGGTGGGTATTGCGGGGCAGACGGTGCTGGGTAATATCCTGTCATCGTTTCAGCTCTCGCTGGCCAAGCCCATCCGCATTGGCGACTTAGTGATCTTTGAAGGGCAGTGGTGCTATGTGGAAGGGATTTTCTACACCTTTATTCGGCTGCGTTCTTGGGATGAGCGGCGGTTGATCGTGCCGGTCACATACTTTACGTCCAAACCGTTAGAAAACCTCTCGGTGAAAAGCACCAAAATGTACCGCTTCATGGAGCTAACCCTGCACCTCAGCGCGGATATCTCTCAGGTGCGTGAGAAGTTTTTAGAATTCGCCAAGGAAGAAGAGTGCGTGATTGAGCACCATAAGCTGCTCTGCTACGTCACCGGCCAAACTTCCCACGCACAAACGGTCACCTGCTACTTAATGACCTCGGACCCGCTAGCGGGCTGGACCGCTGAGATGAACGTGCGTGAGAAGCTGATGGCCTATATCCGCGACGAACACCCCGAGTGGTGGCCCCGCGACGTGGTGGTGATTAGCCATCATGATATTGCGCGTGGGGAGCATGCCAAACAATCAAGCGGCCAACAGAAAGGTGCGACTGGACAAACCGGTGAGTCAAACCACCCAAGTGACTCACAGGACGGCAGCGCTGAGTAAGTTCGCCAGAAAGGGCAGCGGCCGTGCCGCTGCCCTTTTTACTAAGATGATTCAGCCGCCAGCTGCGCTTCGGCAAGCCGTTTCGCGGCAGCAAAGTCTGCTTTTCCTGACCCTAGACGAGGTATCTCTTCCACGGTGAGCCAGTCGCTGGGAATCATTAACGCGGGCGTACCGTGGCTGCGCAGGGCGGTTTTGAGCGTTTGGGCGTCCAGCGCTGCTTCGCTCAGTAGGACGATGCGCTCGCCTTTGTTTGCATCGGGCAGGCTGACGGCCATCAGCGGTATGTTGGGGTCGTCGACGACCGCTCTGACCGCGGCTTCGACGGCGCTGAGGCTGACCATTTCGCCGCCGATTTTGGCAAAACGGGCGTAGCAGTCGATCAGTGTTAAAAAGCCATCTTCATCGATAAACCCTTTATCGCCGGTAACGTACCAGCGCTGGCCGTCGAAGCTTTTGAGGACCTGTTCGGTGCGCTGGGGGTCGTTGAGATAGCCCTGCATCACCTGCGGCCCGCTAATCACAATCATGCCTGGCTCGTTGGTGGGTAGCTCCTCGAAGCTCTCTGGATCGACGACCTTAATGCTGGTGCCGGGGAGCGGCATACCCACGGTGCCGGGCTTATTGCCTTTTTGAACCTGCTGGTAGTGAACGCCGACGGCGTCGGGTAGGTTAACGGCCGCTACGGGGGCGGTTTCTGTCGCGCCGTAACCTTCATAAATCGCCTTACCGAATTTTTGCGCAAACCCTTCACGTACGCTGTCATCCAGTTTCTCGGCACCGGCCACCACAACACGTAGGCTTGCCAACATGGCGGGCTGTACCTTTGGGCTGCGGTTGAACAGGCGCAGCATGCTGGAGGTGCCGAACATAATGGTGGCTTTATGCTTGGCCACCGCGTTGGCGACGCCTGGGGCATCGGTGGGGTCGGCGTGACTGGCCATCGGCAGCCCTTCGATCAATGGCAGTAGCTGGGTGACGGTAAAACCGAACGCGTGAAAGAGCGGCAGCGAGGCCATGACCACATCGTCGTGCTGGGTATTGAGCACGTCGGAGGTCTGCTTGATATTCGCCATCAGGTTGCGGTGGCTCAGCATCACACCCTTAGGCTGCCCTTCGCTGCCGCTGGAGAACAGAATGGCCGCCGTGGCGTCCGCATTCCGTCCATAGCAGAACAGCGCTTGTAACAACCAAGCGGGCAGCAGGCGCACGGCAAGAAACGTACTGACGCGCTCAAACCGGGAGATCCCCGCCTGTAGATCTTCCAAATAGATCACCTGCTTACCTTCCAGCAGCGATTCTACTGCCAGCCCCCGCTGGCTCAGCTTTTCCACAAAGCGGCGCGCGGTGACGACGGTGCGAATATCGGCTTGCTGCAGCGCAGAGGCAAGGGACGCTTGGCTGGCGGTGTAGTTCAAGTTCACCAGCGTTTTACCCGCGAGCAGCGTGGCCATATTGGCCAGTACCCCAGCAGTGCTGGTAGGCAGCAAAAGGCCAAGCGTCGCTTCGTTGAGGCTACGGTGGCGAAAGCGCTTGGCGAGCAGCAGGCTAGCGGTGAGCGCTTGGCCTGCGTTGAGTGGGCGACCCAAGGCGTCGGCCAACGCTGGGGCGCTTGGGCTGCGTTTGACACTGTTGATCCAGGCCTCAGGCAGCGAAGGCAGCTCCTCCATGGCGTGTTGCCACGAGTGGGTCGCCTGCTCGAAGATACGCCGTTTGAGTACGTCGGCGGGGGTGTCTTTGGGCAGCGGTTTACCAAAGGCGACTACCACAGAGCGGTGCAGCGGCGCATTGCGTAGCTCTTTGAGTTTACTAGACGAGCGGGAGAATTGGCTGCCCCACAGGCCACGCAGGTAAAACGGCACGATGCGCACGTCTGGGTGGGCGTGTTTGCAGGCGCGCTCGTAGCCTCGGCGCAGCTCGCCCAACTGGCCGTTGCGGCTAATCGCTCCTTCGGGAAACAGGCAAACCACTTCCCCTGCGTTGAGCTGCTCGGCCACGGCGGCCAGCGCGTTCTCGGCCCCTGCGCCGCGCTCAATGGGAATGCAGCCCAGCGCTTTAAAGAACCAGCGTAGGTACCAGCGCTGGTAGATGTTTTTCAGCATCACAAAGCGCACCGGGCGCGGGCTAGCAATTTGCACCATCGCCCAGTCTACCCAACTAATGTGGTTGCCCAGCAGCAGCACGCCGCCTTGGGCGGGCAGGTTTTCCAGCCCGTGAACGTCTACGCGGTAACGGCGGGTAATCAGGAAGCTGAGAATAAAGCGCACTAAGCTCTGGGGCAGTTTGGAAATGGTGTAGCCGCCGCCCACCATCGCCACGCTGGCGACCAACAGCAGCAGGTAGTGGCTATCGACCCCCGCCAGCGCGAACAGCGCGGTGAGCACCAAAAAGCCCAGCATCGAAAGGTTTTGGATCCAGTTATTGGCGGCTAGCACGGTGCCTAGCTCGTGATCCGCCGCATGAAACTGGATCAACGCGTTGAGCGGCACGATAAATAGCCCGCCCATCATGCCGATGAACACAAAGTTGAGCGCTTGGCTGGTGGGCGTGGTGAGGAGAGGAAGGCACCAAAGTCCGACGGCGACCCCGACAGCACCCAGCGGAATTAACCCGGTTTCAATACGGTTGCGGGAGAGCTTGCTGGCTAACAGCGAGCCGAGAGCAATGCCGATACCGCTGGCGGCGAGAATGGCTTGCAGCACCAGCGTGTTCCCAATGCTGAGCGCCTCTTTGGCATAGGCGGGAAAAGCGGCTAGCAGCACTTGCCCCACCGACCAGAACGTCGCCAACCCAATGATGGAGAGCCGCAACACCGGCTGGCGGGCAAGAATACTCAGATTGTTTTTTAGCGCAGTGCCGCTGCGGTAGCGTGCCCACGTTAGCGGGGTAGCCGCAGGCTGTGCTTCATCCAGTTTGAGCCGATAGAGGGCGACGACCTGCAGGCCGCTGTTAAGCACCAGTAGCCAGCCCAGTGGAGCGATATGGCGCAGTAGGTCGCTTGGCGTACTGGCGCTGGGGGTGACCCAGTGTTCAAACAGGGCGGTAAACGCCACCGTACCGGCCAGGATCGCACCAATGGTAACCGCCTGCACTAGCCCGTTGGCTTCGGCTAGCCGGGGTTTACCAAACAGCCCTTTCACTAGGCCGTACTTGGCGGGTGAGTAGAATGCAGACTGAATAGCCAGCAGCAGCGTCATCGCAAAAGCGAGCCAGAACCAGCCCTGGTAGTAGGCGGCGGTAATGCCCAGCGACACCGCCACCGCAGCCCAGGCGGAGAGCCTTAGCACACGTACTTTGGGAGTGCTGTCGGCAATATGGCCTGCCGGGCTGAAGAGGAGAATAAACGGCAGCAGAATTAGCCCATTCACCAGAGCGGTAAGCACGACCTGGGTCGCGCCATCGTAGCTTTTGAAAATCGTATTCTGAATGACGATTTTGTGCCCGAGATCTACGAAGGCATTGAGAAAGATCGCCATCAAGTAGGGCCAAGCGCCCGCGATGCGCAGCAAAGGTTGCATGGTATGTTGCCTTAGTCGCCGAAAGTTAACGCACTGTCGGCAAACGGGGTGAGTGTTGCAACGCTCACCGTTCAAGTTGAGTTATATGGGCTTTCCGGTATCGTTAATGTTTAGATGCCTGATGCCCATCGATGATGTGTCAGCATATTGCCCGTCTATTCACACCAGAAAAAGCCGTCACGAGAAACTTCCGATGAATCGTACCCCTTTTCAGGCCTTGGCCTGCCCATTAGACGGCGAACCGCTCCAGTTGGAAGGTGGCACGTGGCGGTGTGCCTCAAACCATAGTTTCGATGTGGCGAAACAGGGCTATATCAATCTGCTACCAGTGCAGCAGAAACGCTCCACTGACCCCGGCGACAGCAAAGCCATGGTGGCCGCACGCCAGCGCTTTTTGGCGGCGGGTGACTATGCGCCCATTGCAAAGGCGCTTAGCCAGGCGGTAATGCGCCACTGTGAGCAGGCAGAAACGTACAGTTGTCTGGATGCAGGTTGTGGCGAGGGTTACTACCTGCGCCAGTTGGCCCAACAGCTGCCAGACGCGCAGGCGCTTTCACTGATGGGGCTGGATATCTCGAAGTGGGCGGTGCAGTCGGCAGCGAAGCAAGAGGATAAGCACACACCGATCAGCCGTTGGGTCGTGGGCAGTAACGCTCAATTGCCGGTGCAGTCAGCAACGCTGGATAGCGTGCTGTGTATGTTTGGCTTTCCAGTACATAGTGAGTTTGCGCGTGTGCTGAAAACGGGCGGGCAGCTGCTGCAAGTAGAAGCGGGGCCGGAGCACCTGCGCGAGCTACGGAAAATTATTTATCCCACCTTAAAACCTACTCGTGAGAAAGAAACCAACGTACCGGAAGGGTTTGCCCACCGAGCTTCCGAGCAGATTCGCTACGCTATTTCATTAGAAGGGGCCGACGTTATCTGCGATTTGCTGACCATGACGCCGCATTTGTATCGTGCCAGTGCGGAGGGGCGCGAGCGAGCAGCTAACTTGGAGCAGCTCACGCTGACTATTGATGCTCAACTGATCGTATGGGAGAGGATTTAATACCCAAACGCAAAAAGGCCCGCCGAGGCGGGCCTTTCTGTTTGAACCGTTCACCTAATGGGTGAGGGTTCTAGCAAACTTTTCAGTGCTATCTAGAAAGATAGGACTTAGGAGATTTGCTTGATGTTAGAAGCCTGAAGGCCTTTTTTACCCTGGGTAACGTCAAAAGAGACGTTAGCGCCTTCCTGAAGGGTTTTGAAGCCGTCAGACTGAATTTCAGAGAAGTGTGCAAACAGATCGTCGCCACCGTCAGAAGGAGCGATGAAACCGAAGCCTTTGGTGTCGTTAAACCATTTAACTGTGCCAGTTGCCATTGTGTAGATCCTTTGCGCTAAAGCGCCGTAATAAAGTTCCTGGTATTACCCAGATGAAGTAGCGGGTGAAACAAGGAATACAATATCAGGCTGCCGAAAAAAATCGTACACTGCTGAAACCATGCTGCTTGCTAACCAACTGACGCTACAGTGTCATGCTTCTTAGCCTAGGTCAAAGCCTTTCTGCATTTATTTTCATAGGGCAGCGAGTGGTAGGTTCGCTACTTCCAACCCATTTTCCAGGTGCTATCGTCTTTTAGCGTTGATCGTATTCATGATGGCTCCAGTCAATAGTGTTGAGGAGGGGCACGCTGTCTATCCTAGCTAAAGTGGCGGGAGACTCCATGCTAAGCTATTTAGTCGGCGTAATGGAGCTCAAGAAAACGCCACGCTAGCTTGGCAACCCGCGATGATGCTACATGACGTGGTTTTCCATTGATTTATACCAACCTGATTTAAACCAACAGGGCATTCAATGACATATTTATGGAAGCGCTACCTTCAAGCGTCGCTCATTTTGCGCGTCACCATTGCGCTGGTGATGGGGGGACTGGTGGGTATTGTGGGCGGTGACTGGGTGGCCGTTTGGCTGGCGCCGCTGGGCGATTTGCTGCTTCGTCTCCTGACTTTCCTCATCGTACCGATTGTACTGTTTACGCTCATGGTTGGGGTGAATCGGTCTCGGGAAGGAAGCGCAGGGCGCGTTGGCGGCAAAGTGTTTATTTACTATTTGGCCTCTTCTGCATTCGCCATTGTGGTGGGCTTAACCGTGGCAACGCTATTTAGCCCAGGCAGCGGCATGACGCTCAACGACAGCGCGAGCTTCTCGGTACCCGAGAATCCCGGTGTGGTCGATGCGCTGCTCAATATTGTGCCGGGCAATATCGTGGCCGCCTTTGCCGAACTCAATATGCTGGGCATCATCTTTACCGCGCTGGTATTCGGGATTGCGCTGTTGAAAATGCGCCAGTCCGAGCAGCAGCACGCGCTTGGCGAGCAGCTTTATCAAGTTATTGAAGGGTTAAACGAGGTGACCCTGAAAGTGATGTCGGGGGTGCTACATTTTGTGCCCATTGGCGTCTTTGCCATTGTTGCTGAAACGGTGAGCCAGCAGGGGATGGAAACGCTTCTTTCGTTGGGTGACATGGTGATGGTGCTGTACATCGCACTCGGCGCACAGCTGTTGATCTACTGCGCGGTGATGCTGCTGTTTGGCGTGAAGTTACGCAGCTTTTTTGGTGAGGCGCGCACGCCGATGGCCACCGCGTTTGCAACCCAAAGCAGCTCCGGCACACTGCCTGTCACGATTAACGCCGCGCAGCGTTTAGGCATCCCGAAAAGCATTTATAGCTTTAGCCTGCCGCTGGGAGCAACGCTCAATATGGACGGTGCCGCCATCCGTATTGCCATTTCAGCGGTGTTTGCCGCCAACGTGATTGGCGCGCCTCTGGATTTGATGAGCATGGTGCAGATTGTGCTGATCGGCACGCTGGTGACGGTAGGCACGGCTGGGGTGCCGGGGGCGGGCATTATCATGATTGCCACCGTGTTTGCTCAAGTAGGCCTGCCCATTGAAACCGTGGCGCTATTAACCGCCATTGATGCCCTGGTAGGCATGGGTGCAACAGCGCTGAATGTCACGGGAGACTTGGTCGGCACGACCGTGATTGCCCGAAGTGAAGGGCATACTCTGGCTGAAGCGCCTGATGAAGAAGGCGGCCACGCGGTGGAGAACGGCTAATCCGTATTCAGACGATAGGGGAGGTCAGCATGGTTTACGATCATGAGTATCGCTACTTAGATCGCGCCGTGGCGCTGGCAGAAGAGGCGCTCAACGCCGGTGATGGACCCTTTGGCAGCGTATTAGTCAGCGCCTAAGCCGTTTCAACCAGAGTTAAACGAAAATGCCGCCTTGCGCAATGCAAGGCGGCGTTTGTTAAACTAATGACGCAATGAGAGAGGCTAGTGCTTCAATATGACGTAGAAGGCGTGAATGATGCCTGGAATGAAGCCAAAGAGCGTTAGCAGGATATTGAGCCAAAAGTGTCCTTTGAAACCGACCTCAAAAAACACCCCTAGCGGGGGAAAGATAACCGCAAAAATCATCTTGATCGGGTCAGTCGCGGTAAACGCCATGTAGCCTCCTTTGCTTACACCGTTAGTATCATGTTGCCCAGCCGCCAGTGTAGAACTAATCCCTACACTTGGCTAATTAGTCACTCCATCATACCACTACCATTTTTCGTAGCCGTTCCCCGATGAACGTCATAACGTTGAACGCTCACTGATGATTCATTGGGATTTTTCCTTGGAAAGGATGCCATGACTCGCTATCTCCCACCTTCATTATTGTTACTCAGCACCGCTTTTGCCGCCCCCGTATGGGCACAAACCGATACAGAAGCCGTACTGCCCACTGTAGAAGTCAGCGCACCGCGCTTGGCGCGCGAGCTTTACGCCACGCCTGCTGCGGTCTCGACGATAGATCAAGACGCCATTGCCCAAGGCCAGCAGCGGGTGCGTTTGGATGAGTCGCTCAACCGGGTGCCGGGCGTTTTCCTGCAGAACCGCGATAATTTTGCCCAAGGGCAGCGTATTTCGATTCGCGGCTTTGGTGCCCGTGCGCCGTTTGGGGTGCGAGGCATTACGGTGATGGTGGACGGTATTCCTTACACGCTGCCGGATGGGCAGGCCCAGCTAGATGCGATTGATTTGGATAGCGCTGAGCGCATTGAGGTCATTCGTGGGCCGTCCTCGGTGCTCTACGGCAACGCGGCGGGTGGCGTGATCGACATCACCACCGCCGATGGACGCGACAACCCCGGCACTCGGCTGCGCATGGGCGCCGGTAGCGATGGTTACCAGAAAATGGCGCTGCAAAATGGCGGCGTGCAGGGGGATTGGTCGCACCATATCAGCCTCACCGGGCTGAACGTAGATGGCTACCGGGAGCAGAGTTCCACCGAGAAGTATCTACTCAATGCCAAGCTGCGCCGTGAGCTGGGCAGCGATCGGGCACTCACCGCCATCATCAACTTGCTGGATAACCCCCGCTCGGAAGACCCCGGCGCGCTCAACGCCCGCGAGGTGGCCGAAGGGCGCGACCAAGCCGCACCGAACTCGCTGGCGCTAGATGCCGGTCAAACCGTCGACCAGCAGTTGATCGGCCTGCAATACGAGGATTTGTCTGCAGGGGAGGGCGAGCTGTACCTGAAAGGCTTTATCGCTCAGCGGGATTTTGAGCAACAGCTACCGTTTGTGGGCAGCAGCCGCCTGGGCTATCAGCGCGATTACATGGGCGCTAGCGCCGAATATCACCACGAGGTAACGCTAGGCAACCTGCCGCTGAATTACATCGTTGGGGTGGATGCCGCACGCCAGAAAGATGACCGCTTCCGCAACGATGTGAATCCCCAAGGGGCGGTGGGCGAGCCGCTCGCGGATGAAACCCAAACCGCGACTTCCACTGGTGTGTTTGCCCAGGGGGACTTAGCGCTGTCAGAGCAGCTTTCGCTCTCATTGGGCGCACGGTTTGACCGGGTGGCACTTGATGTCGACGACGATTTTGCCGCCGATGGCGACCAGAGCGGCCAGCGCACCTTCAACGAATGGAGCGGCTCTGCCGGGCTGAGCTACCGCTATCGCCCGCAGCACCAAGCGTATATCAATACCGGCACGGCCTTCGAGACGCCGACGTTCTCTGAGTTTGCCAACCCCGCTGGCGGTGGCTTCAACCCCAGCGTAGAGCCGCAAAAAGCCTGGAACCGTGAAGTGGGGCTGCGTGGTTACATCGAGCCGCTGGCGCTGGATTACGATGTCGCGCTCTTCTCCGTCCGCGTGCGCGATGAGCTGGTACCCTACGACGAAGGCGGCCGTACGTTCTACCAGAACGCCGGGGATACCAACCGTGATGGTGTCGAGCTGGCGCTGGGGTGGCAGTTGGCCGACCAGTGGCGCTTGGACAGTGCGCTGACCCTGGCGCGCTACGAGTTCGATGAGTTTGCCACGCCTTCTGAGCGTTTCGATGGCAACCGCATACCTGGGTTGCCGGAGCAAACCTGGGTGAGTCAGCTCACCTGGGAGAGCCTCGACGAGCGTTTTGCCACGCTGGAGACCGAATACGTCGGTGACTTGGTGGCCGATAACGCCAACCAGACGTCGGTGGATAGCTACTGGCTGGTGAACCTACGGGTGGGCGACGGCTGGCAACTGAGCCAACAGACCCGGCTAAGCGCCTATGTGGGCCTGCGTAACCTGCTGGATGAAGAGCACTACTCCAATGTGCGCTTGAACGGCACCTTTGGACGCTTTTACGAACCCGCACCAGGGCGCAGCGTTTATGGTGGTGTCGAGCTGAGTTTTTAACGCTGGCTATGCTTAAGGCTGACTCAGGGTTCAGGTAGCGCCAGATGCAAAAAGGGCGGCCTATGGCCGCCATATCAGTCAGTTAAAGTATTGATCTATCAGTTACGCTTGGTAAGTCTGCTGTGGGAGGCCGCTTTAGCGGGCGAATGGCGCCGTCAGGCGCCTTGGCTAAGCCACCAGTCGCGAGCTGAAGCTCCCTCCCACCAGCACTAGCTGACTCCGTAGAGCTAGCGGTTACTCCGGTAACGCGTAGCCAATCACGTAGTCACCCATCTTAGTGCCAAAGGTACCGTGACCACCGGCTGTCACCACCACGTACTGGCGGCCATCGGCGCCGGTATAGGTCATCGGCGTGGCCTGACCACCGGCGGGTAAGCGAGCTTTGTACAGCTCTTCACCCGTGGTGATGTCGTAGCCGCGTAAGTACTGGTCCAGCGTGCCGCTCAAGAAAGAGACGCCGCCAGCGGTGGTCAGCGGGCCGCCCAGCGCGGGCACGCCCACGTTCAACCCAATCGGCAGGCCAAAGGGCATGCTGTCGCGGGTGGTACCGTTGCGATGTTTCCACACCACTTCCGACGCTTGCAGGTCGATACCTGCCACATCGCCCCAGGAGGGCGCTTGGCAGGGTAAGCCCAGCACGGAAAGCAGCGGGCCTAGTTCTACCGCATAGGGTGCGCCTTCGTTAGGCTGTAGGCCTTGTTCACTGGCGGAGCCTTGGCCCTCTTGCACTTGGTCACGGGGCACCAGCGTAGAAACAAACGCGAGGTACTTCGCACCGGTAAATAGCGCCTGGCGTTCAGGGTCGACCGCAACGCCACCCCAGTTCATTACCCCCACATTACCCGGGTAGACGATGCTGCCTTCCAAGGAGGGCGGCGTGTACTGGCCTTCGTAGCGCAGCGAGCGGAACTGGATGCGACACATCATCTGATCGAACGGTGACGCGCCCCACATATCTCGCTCGGTGAGCGGTGGTGGCAGCAAGTTCAGCGCCGAACGTGGCTGCGTTTCTGCGGTCCAGTCACCCTCGATGGCTCCCTGCGGGGCAGGCACTTCTTCGATTGGCACGATGGGCGCGCCGGTTTCCCGGTTGAGCACGTAAAGGCTGCCCTGCTTGGTGGGCTGAATCACGGCGGGCTGGGTGCCGTTAGCCGTTGCTAGGTCGATCAGAACCGGCTGAGCCGGGGTATCCATATCCCACAGGTCGTGGTGAACGAATTGGTAGACCCAGGCCACTTGGCCGTCGTTCAGGTTCAGCGCTACGAGTCCTGCGCTATACGTTTCATCGTTTTCAGAGCGATCGGCACCGTACTGGTCCGGGGTGGCGTTGCCCATGGGCAGATACACCAGCCCTAATTCTTCATCGACGCTGATGGGGGCCCACACGTTGGGAGAGTTGCGGGTATAGGTTTCACCCTCTTCGAGTGGGGCGGTGTCGTCTGGGTTGCCACTGTCCCAGTTCCACACCAGCTCGCCTGTGTGCACGTCGAAAGCGCGAATCACGCCGGACGGCTCGTCGATGGAGCTGTTGTCGGTGACGTGACCGCCCAAAATGACCAAATCTTCCGTCACCGTGGCCGGGGAGGTGGAGTAGTAGCCGCCGGGGGAGAACTCGCCAATGTTATTGGTGAGATCCACTTCGCCGTTGTTGCCAAAGCTTTCGCAGCGCTCGCCGGTATCGGCATTCAGCGCAATCAGACGGGCATCGGCCGTCGGCAAATAGAGCCTGCGCGGGCACATTACGTCCGTGGCGCTGAGCATGGCCGCTTCACCGCCGTCCTCAGACGCTGGGTTATCGCCTAGGCCGCTGATGAAGAGCAGGAAGGCCAGGTCCAGGTCGAACTGGCTGCCGTCATCAAACAGCACGCGAGCGGCGGCCGCGCCGTTTTCCGCAGGCGTCGTGCCATCGTTAGCGCTGCTGTCTGTATTTTCAGCGTCGTCGTTCGAGGCTTCGTCGTTAGAAGAATCGTAGTTAGCAGCATCATAGTAGGCGAGGCCGCGGCAGGTCATGTGGGCCCAACCGGAGAAATCGTCTGCGCCCATGGTGCTGATATTGGGATCAAACTCCCAAAGGGTTTCGCCGGTTTCCGGTGACAGCGCCATGGCACGGCTATGCGACGTGCAGATGTACAGACTGTCGTTCACCTTCAGCGGCGTATTCTGGTTGGTGATTTCCGGCGGCGCATTGGGGCCGGGCTCATCGCCGGTTTGAATGCGCCATACCTCTTCCAGTTCGCCAACGTTCTCGGGCGTGATTTGGTCGAGTGACGAGTAGTGGGTGCCAGCATTGGTACCACCGTAGGCAGGCCAGTCGTCGCCTGCGACCTGGGCCGAGTTGACCGCCTCGGTGTTATTGGCGGACTCGATGGTGCCCTCGATGGTGCCTGGGTAGCTAAACTGGCTGGCGATGGCGACGATGATAGCGGCGCCAATGCTGGCCATAAGGGCGAGACTGCCACCGCGCGAGTTGAGTGGTTTGCGCCACCACGGCAGCAGCATGATGATGCCGATTAGGCAGGGAATGGCGACCCTAGGTACCAGTTGCCACCAGTCTAGGCCTACTTCCCAAAGCGCCCACACCAGGGTGGCGAACAAAATGAGGGCGTATAGCCAAAGTGCTGCGCCTTTGCGCAAGGCCAGCAGCAGCCCAGCCACCACCACGGCGACCCCAGCAATTAAGTAGTAAGCACTACCGCCCAGCATAAGCAGTTGGCCGCCACCTACGGCAAGTGCTACGCCAGCTATCGCTAGCAGCAAACCCAGCAGCAAGGCTGGCCATTTGCCACGATCACGCGTGTGTTCATCCATGAGGTAAACCCCTGTTGACAACAAGTTGATGCTGCTTTGATAAACATCAAAGCAGCGGCTCCACAACGTGCCCTAACCCATCGGCAGCGCCGATGGGTTAAAACACACATTGATTAGCTGTGATTTTAATAATCAATTCGCTTTTGGTCTAACACTTTGCTGGCTAATTATTTCTATCGACAAAAAAGCCGCGCTATTCACCATAGCGCGGCTCAGATAGATAAGCTGGGAAAGGTGTCAGATTTAACCTAGCGTAACCTCGTTAACAGCAGCCTGGTGCTTAATCAGATAGCTTCACCAGCATTTTGCCGGTATTGCCGCCTTCAAACAGCGCTAAAAAGGCGTCTGGCGTGCTTTCAAGTCCTTCTTTGATCGTCTCTTTATAGTCCAGCTTGCCATCAGCCACCTGAGGAGCGACTTCATTTAAGAAGTAGCCATAGCTGGCCCAGTGGTCGGCGACAATAAAGCCCTGCATTTTGGCTTTACGTGCCACCAACTGCGACAGGTTACTTGGCCCTGGGGCTGGGGTTTCCGCATTGTAGCCATCAATCATCCCGCAGACGGCAATGCGTGCGCCTTCGTTAAGTTGGCTGAGTGCCGCTTCCAAACAGATACCGCCTACGTTCTCAAAATAGACGTCGATGCCGTTGGGGCTGGCGAGTTTAATGGCATCGCTTAACTCTTGCGCGCTGCGGTCACGGTAGCTGACCGGTTCAACGCCTAGCGACTCCAGCCAAGCAAGCTTATGCGCAGCACCTGCGATACCCACGACATGGCAGCCTTTTGCTTTTGCCAGCTGCACCACCAGAGACCCCACCGCGCCGCTGGCGGCACTCACCAAAACGTTATCGCCCGGTTTGCACTCGGCTATTAGGTTAAGGCCTGTCCAGGCGGTCATGCCGGGCATGCCCAGAACGCCTAGGTAGGCTTGGTCTGGCACGTTGTGATCTGGAAGAGCGGTGACACTATCTCCCGGCAGCTGTGCGATATCGCGCCAGCCGCCCATGTGGCTCACTTTATCGCCCACTTTCAAGTTGGGGTGGTTAGAGGCGATGACTTCGCCAATCGCGCCGCCCTCCATTGGCTTTCCAAGCTGAAAGGGCGCTACGTAGGTGTGCACGCCGCTCATCCGGCCACGCATGTAGGGGTCTACCGAGAGCCAGTGATTGCGAATGCGTACTTCGCCTTCATCTAGGTCGGGAAGCTCTTGGCTCTCTAAGGAAAATAGCTCGCGCTTAGGTAGGCCGGTGGGGTGGTCGGTGAGGGTATAAAAACGAGATAGCATCGCTGCCTCCTGCATCAAGATGGTAAGTTACGCTCCTAGCAGGGTAGAGACCATTAGCACGCATGCAAGTTCGCGGACTTAACACGAGCATATAAAAAAGCGGCCCTGGGTGGGGCCGCTTTACTCAGCATTTGCTGCAACGCTGATCGCTTAAGGGGTATCACACGCTTGCGGATGTGTTATCCGTTAATCTACCAGGGTGATCATTACAGGTGCCGTGCCTCGGCGAATCATCCCGAGGGCTCGCGCTGCCCGTTTAGAAAGGTCGATCACGCGTCCTTTTACGAACGGGCCACGATCATTGATCATGACTTCGACTTCTTGTCCGGTATCGGGGCGGGTGACCAGCACCTTGGTACCGAAGGGCAGACTCGGGTGCGCTGCAGTCAGCGCTTGTTGATCGAAGGGCTCGCCACTGGCGGTGGTGGCCCCTTGGAAGCGGTCGCTATAGAAAGAAGCCACCCCTTCTTGTAACTCAGTTTGCGCATTGGTTTGATGAGCAACTGCTTGATTGGCCGTCAAAAAAAGCAGTGCGACTGCCAAGCAGGTCGTTCGTAGTCGGTGTTTATGGGCTCCCATAGGAGTACCTCAGTGGTTCGTAAAGCGGACTCCGCATTCGTCGACGAGGTGCCGATAGGCGTATGGATAGTAGCTTGCTATGCAGGGGTCGGCAAGCTTTAAGAAGATCGGCGCAATTGGCCGCATAATTTCACTTTTTATCACATGCCGGTATGCCCTTGCGTTTCAGTGAGTTATGCCGTTCCCATGAAGCCAGTTAATGATGATATTTGTGCGGTGCAATATTTTTCATTAAACGCTCACTTTAACTCGTTTAGCGCCATATAATTCATGTACGACATCACTGCGCTCTACTGCTGACCACTATCTCGCCAATGAACAAGGATGCACCCATGGCTAAGTCTTCCTCTCTTACTCTTTTGATTGTGGCGGTGGGCGGCGTTGCCGTTGGCTACTTTGCCGCGCAAGCGTTACCCAACCAAGCGGCCGCTATGGAAGAGCCTGTAGCAGAAACTACCGCTGAGCAGGACACTACGCCTGCTGCGCTACAAGGCCTGGATTATCTGACCTTGGGCGAGCGTGCGCGGGGTGAAATCACTTCTGCCAGCGAGCTTAACGGTAAGGATGGCAGTCGCTTCACTCGCTACGCTATTTCACTTGAAGAAGAGACATTGGTGGAAATCGCTTTAAGCGGTGCACTGAAAGGTACGGTCGCGCTGTATGACGACCAGCTCCAGCTATTGGCCAACGCTGAAACGGTACGCCACCGTATTGAAGAGGGGCGATTACATTGTGGTGATCAGCGGTGTTGATGCCCATAGCTATGGGCCTTTCAACGTCAACAGCCGCACTATTGAGCTGAGCGATGCCGATACCATGACGGTGGGTACGCCCATCGATAGCTGGCTCGATACCACCGAACGTGAGATCACGCTAACCATCGAAGAAGCAGGCATGTACCAGATCGAAATGCGTGCCGATGAGTTCGATGCGTACCTAGAATTGGAAGGCCCGAACGATTACTACCGCGAAGATGACGACAGCGCGGGTGAGTTGAATGCTCGCATTGCCGATTTTCTTGCCCCCGGTGAGTACACGTTGACTGCCCGCTCTGCCTTTGGTGATGGCAGTGGCCTGTTCACCCTGACGGCCGAGCCCCATGAGCTGCCGGGGAATGGCGAGCTGCGTAACGATGGCACCGTCACCCCCAACGAGACGCTGAGCGGCTGGTACAGCGGGCAAGACGTCACGTATGACTTAGAGATCGACCAAGCGGGCATGTACCAAATCGATATGAGCTCCAGCGATGTGGACGCTTACTTGGTACTCGAGGGCCCTAACGGTTATTACCGTGAAGATGATGACAGTGCGGGTGAGTTGAATGCGCGCATTGCCGATTTTCTCGCGCCGGGTACTTACCAACTCACGGCCCGTACCGCCTATGGCACCGACAGCGGGCTGTTCACCCTCGCCATCGAGCCGCGTGATCTGCCGAACGATGTCGAGTTACGCAACGAAGGTGCGCTCACTCCCGATGAAACGCTCAACGGCTGGTACAGCGGCGAGGCTCTGACCTATCAGCTCACGATAGAGGAAAGCTCGCTCGTCACGCTGAGCATGAGCTCTAACGACTTCGATACGTATCTTGAACTGTACGGCGAAGGCGTGTCCTATACTGACGACGACAGCGGCGGTGGTACCAACGCCCGTTTAGAGCAGGCGCTACTGCCCGGCACCTATACCGTGAGCGCACGCGGTTTTAGCGCCAGCGGCAGCGGTATGTTCGAACTAGCGGTGAGCGCAGAACCCACCGAAATGCAGCCGGACACCTAAACGCGACCGCGAAGTATCGGTTCGTTTTCAACAACGCCCCTGCCGCTCTGCAGGGGCGTTGCCGTTCTACGATGATCAGCCCGCCTCATAGGGTGAGTGATTCACAAGGAGGTTAAGATGCTACGCACGTTCAAAACACTAGGAGTGGGTCTATCGCTCGCCGGAGCGCTTCTCTTGGGCGGCTGTTTGGCCGCTGATACATCGCCCTCAGAGCCGTTTGCACTGGCCTCGCTGGCTGTGGAAAAACAGTACGTGGCCCCGGGATGCCAAGGGGAGCAGTGTTCGACGGTGACTATCTCAGCACTAGAGTTTCCTCAATCACTGGCGTTAAGCGAAGCGCTACAAGCCCGCTTGCTCACCCTAGGTATGGCGATCAGCGACGAGACGGCTGCCCCTGCCGAGAGCTGGGACGCGTACGCTGAGCGCTTCCTGAGCCTAGCTGAAGAGGACAACCAAGCCGCGCCTGGCGACATGACCAGCGAAGCGCTATTGGAAGCCACGGTGTACGCACGTCATCACGACCTGTTGGTCATCGAACTCAATAGCTATGTGTATCATGCCGGCCAAGCGCATGGGCTTCCGTTGACCGAATACATGGTCATTGACGAGCGGGAGCGGCGCGTAGTTGAAGCGGATGAGATGCTGCTAGACGGCCAGGAGGCAGCATTCGATGCACTGCTGGTACAGGCACATCAGCGCTGGATAGGTGAGGTGGGCTTCGATGATCAGTTTACTGCCAACTGGCCGCTTAGCCAGAGCCACAATATTGCCCCGCTGGAAAATAGTTGGGAAGTTACCTACAACGTTTATGAGATAGCCCCTTATGCCGTTGGTCAGCCCACGCTCACCATTCCACTTGAAGCGTTAGAGGGCGTCGCCAAACCGCGCTACTTGGGTCGGGGGAGGTGATGAGGAGATAGGGAGCGCCGCGCGTAAGTGCCCTAAACCAGCTATGTTTAAACTAGCTATGTTTAAACCAGCTCACCGAAACGCCATCATGGGTGAGCTGGTTTTATCTATCACTAATAGGCATGGATCGCTTATAAGGTATGTCATTACCTAACAATCATTTTTCTATCGTGACGCCGCTGAACTAAGCTAACGGTGACGACGCTACTGGGCAGGGAGTTTTGAATGCACGAGTTAGATCACTATATCTACCCGCATCGGGTGCTGCACTGGCTGGTAGCACTGGCGGCGCTGCTCTCGCTGGCGAGCGGCCTGACGCTGGGTTTTTTAGGGTATGAACGCACGTTGGCGCTGGTTGGAAATACGCTGACGAATCTGCTCTATACCAGCCATAAAACGCTAGGTGTCACAATACTGCTGCTCATGACGTTGCGGATTATCACCCGGATCGCCTTTGTAGTGCCGGATCACGATCCGCCCCTGAATGCCTTTGAGCGCATTGTGAGCACCAGCGTGCACCATTTGCTCTATGTGGGGCTGGTCGTTATGCCGCTCCTCGGCTGGGCAGCCACCGCCACAGGCGGTTTTCCGGTGGAGTTTTTCCACTGGCATTTGCCAGGGCTACTAGGTAAGCATGAGGCGCTCTCGGAAACGCTGTTTATGTGGCACGAGCGTGTAGGTTGGGCGCTGGTGGTGCTGATTACGCTGCATGTGGCTGGCGCGCTGTTTCATTGGCGAATTAAGCGCGATAACGTGATGAAGCGCATGAGCCTGTTTGATTAACAGCGCGCCTGCAACGCTCCTCATGTCACGCTGAGCCATAGCCATAAAAGCGTTTGGTTTGGCGTGATTTATCGGCGTACATCTGCTGGTCGGCATCTCTTAGTAAGTGAGCGAGCGTGCTGTTTTCGTCACTACTGAGACTAACGCCCATACTGACCCCTACATGTACCAGCGCGCCGTTAGGAAGTTTAATCGGCGCGCTAACGGCTTGGGCAATGCGGCTGCATATATCGTCTAGCATGGTTGGCTGCTGGACATGCTCGAGTAGCAAAATAAACTCGTCTCCACCGAAACGAGCGCAGTGGTCCTCCTCGCGCGCCAAGTGCTCCAGCCGCTTGGCAACCTGCTGAAGAACGAAGTCACCCGCCTCATGCCCGTATTGGTCGTTGATGGGTTTAAAACGGTCTAAATCACACATAATGAGTGCCAAGGGAGCATGCTGATGGCTTCTTTGCGCCAGCGCTGCCTCTGCATAACGAACTAAACCATGCCGGTTAAGGAGTCCTGTGAGCATGTCGTGATTGGCAAGTTGTTCTAATTCATGGGTGCGAGCGGCGACCCTAGCTTCTAGGGCCGCTTCCTGTTTCTTCAGCATGGCAACGGTATTGGCCTGGGCGTGCTCTTTTTTCCATTTTAATTTGTTAAAGCGCGACGCTAAGGCAAAGGAGAGCAGCAACATCTCAATAGCAGAGCCGATTTGAATACCGTGGAGGGTGATAAAATTAGCTGGTAAAACGCCCATGTTGCGCAACGCAAATACAGCGGCACCGAGTAAAAAAATAGACCACGCGGCAACAAATAAGCGGGCGCTGGGTACTCGCCGCCAGCTACAGTAAATCCCGCAGACCAATAGTAGTAGCGACGCACTAAAGCCGACAACGTCCATCAAGCGCAGTGCGGGCTGGATCGGCAGTAAAAAGGCGGCAAGAAGAGCCAGCCAGCAGGCAGCACGAAACCAAGAAAGGAGTCGGTGCCAGCGAGGGCTATAGCGCCACGTGTTGAGAAAGCTTTGGGCAAACAGGGTGGCCATGGCCGACGCAAACGTAAAACCAATGGCCACCAGCCGAGCGGTCTGGTCTCCCAAGAAGCTCCAGAACATCAGCGTGCCAATGCCGTTAAACGTTAGAATGGCCAGCGTAAAGCCAAAGGCGAACAGCGAATAGTAGAGAAATACTCGCTCTTTCAGGCCAAAAAAGAGCAGAAAGTTGTAAAGGCCCAGAGCTATGAGCATGCCGAAGTAGGTGGCGAGCCAAAAGTTATGGCGGTCATTTTGGGTATAAAACGCTTCGGGCGTCATGATGCTGTAGTTCAATACTTTACTGCCTGCCGCCATGACATTGCTGTAGAGCGTTACTGTCTCTCCACCCGCCAGCGTAATAGGAAATACCGCTTGGCGATGGGCCAGGGCACGCTCTGCAATAGGAATGGCGCTACCGCTGTATTGAACATCGCTAAACTGCTCGCGCAGAGTGTAAAGCGTCACATGATCTAAAAAGGGGTATTCGAATTTTACCATCCAGGTCGCCGGGCGCGGTGAAGCATTGTGCAGGCGAGCTGTGAGCCAAGTATCTCCTTGGGTGTAGCCAAATTGTAGCGCTGAGTCGCTAACAACGGGGTGAAACTCGGGTGCCTGCTCGAGCACATCGCGCAGCGTCAGCGGTGCTTCGATGTGCCAGTAGCGTGTCACTTCGTTGAGCGAGTAATGAGCGTGCTCAGGTGAGATAGACAGCGTATCCGTGGCACTCACCTGTGAGCACCAACTCAAGAGTCCGATCAGTAGGCTGGTCAGAAAGCGTTTTAACCAACGGTGGGCACCCATAGCGTTCGCTTGTGTGATTTTCTACTCCGCTCAGGAAACCCTGAACGCTGACGGCAGTATTAGGTATTTGCTGTAAATCAGCATCAATTAGCTGGTATTGACCATAAAAGCCAACTTTAGTGTAGCTTCCTTTTGCCCTTATTTGATAAGAATGATGCTAAAGCGTGAGATGGCTCAGCCTTTCCGTTAGTCGCTGAATCAGCTGCCCGCTGTGCCGCCAATAGTGCCAGTAGAGCGGTACGGTTAATCCTTGCCCCGGTGCGATACTCACCAATTGGCCTGCTTGCAACTGTTCAGCAGCTTGGCGCTGAGGAATCATGCCGTACCCAATGCCCGCCATGGCCAAGCGCACGAAGCCCTCTGACGAAGGGCACAAGTGGTAGGGGAAGTGCCCTTGGTAGCCGCACTGCGCCAAAAACTGGTGCTGTAGCTGGTCGTGGGGGCCAAAGACGATAGCGGGGGCTTTTTGAAACGCCTCTGCGCTCGGGCCTTCCGGAAAAAAGCGTGCGGCATAGCTGGGCGATGCCAGCGGTTGATAAGACATATCCCCCACGTGTAGGCAGCGGGCACCGGCAATTGGGTTGGGTGTGGCGCATAGGCAGGCGGCAACATCGCCATCGCGTAGACGCTTTAAGCCTACCTCCTGGTCTTCAATGACCAAATCCAGCAGCACCTCTTCCGTTTGGCAGATATCCGCCACGGCGTCGGCCCACCAGGTCACCACGCTATCGGCATTCAGGGCAATGCGTAGCCTTGGCGCGGCTTTTTCTAGAGAGGGAAGAGCATCGTGTAAATCGCGCTCCAAGAGCTGCACCTGCTGGTAATGAGCTAATAATCGCTGGCCGGCAGGCGTGGGCGCGAGAGCGGGGTGGCGCACCAGCACCGGCTGGCCCAAACGAATTTCCAGCGCTTTTATCCGTTGAGAGATGGCTGATTGCGAAAGGCCCATCACGTCGCCTGCTCGCTCGAAGCCGCCGCACTCCACCACGGTGGCCAGTGCATGCAGTAATTTGTAATCCACCATGATGTCCTCTCTGTTGTTGGCTCTGGCAGTTAATCAACACCGCAACGGCGAGTAAAGGAAGGCGCGCGGGCCAAGATGCGTAAATGAAAATCAGTCTCTTTGTTTGACTTGCCGGGGAAGTGCGTCACAATTCGCCGCTTATGTGTAAAGGGGTTGCAGCATGGAATTATTGCGGGTGGTTTTTCGTCACTACCGCTGGCCGTTTCTAGGCGCACTAGCGCTGAGCCTGGTGAGTGCCGGGCTAGGGGTGGGGGTGATTGCGTTCATCAACCAGCGGCTGATCGAAGCGGGCAGCGCCCTCTCCGCATTGCCTCAATTTTTAGGGCTATTGGCGCTGCTGCTGGCGGTCACGCTGGGCACGCAGCTAGCGCTCACCTTGCTTGGCCACTACTTCGTCTTTGATCTGCGCTCCCGGCTGGTGAAGCGGATTCTGGATACCGATATCGAACGGTTAGAGCAGCTTGGTAACGCGACGCTGCTGGCAAGTCTCTCCAGCGATGTGCGCAATATTACCATTGGTTTTGTGCGCTTACCTGAGCTGGTGCAGGGCGTAGTACTCACGCTGGCCTCGGTGGCGTACCTTGCGTGGCTCTCGCCGCAGATGGTGGTGATCACCGTGCTGTGGATGGCCTTCACCATGGGCGTTGGCTGGGTGCTGGTATCGAAGGTGTATCGCCACTTCCATCAGGTGCGCGAAAGCGAGGATCGGCTGTATAAGGATTATCAATCGGCGATCGAAGGTCGCAAAGAGCTGGCGCTTAACCGTGACCGTGCGCGGCGCTTTTTTGATGAATCCTACACGGATAACGCAAAAGCGTATCGCCACCATATTATTCGCGCAGACACCTACCACCTCAGCGCCAATAACTGGTCCAATATCATGATGCTGGGCGCCATTGGCGTAGTGTTCTTCATGGCCAACGTGCTGGGCTGGGCAAGCCCTGCGGTGGCAGCCACCTTTGCTCTAACCCTGCTGTTTTTACGCACGCCCTTGATTCAGGCCGTGGGCGCATGGCCCACGTTAATCAGCGCCCAAGTGGCGTTCGATAAATTGGCCAGCCTGGAGCTAGCGGAGTACCAGCCGGGCTTCGATGTGGAGGATCGTTTCCAAGGTTGGCAGCGCTTAACGCTCACCAACGTGGTGTATCGCTACACGCCGTCCTCCGGGGGCGAAGGCTTCCAGGTGGGACCGCTCAATCTCACGCTGGCGCGTGGCGAGCAGGTGTTTCTGATTGGCGGTAACGGCAGCGGTAAATCGACGCTGGCGCGTCTGCTGTCAGGGTTGTACCGCCCGCAAAGTGGCCAAATGAGTGTGGATGGAAAGGAGCTTAGCCCGCCAGAGTGGGCTGCGTTTCGGGCGCGCTTTGCCAGCGTCTTTACCGATTTTCACCAGTTCGACCAAGCCATGGGGCCGGGTGGCAAAGCGGCTGACCCGGTACTGGTCGCGACCTGGCTCGAGCGGCTGCAGATGCAGCAAAAGCTTGAATGGCAAGATGACCGGGTGGTGAATACGCAGCTCTCGCAAGGGCAGCGTAAGCGCTTGGCACTGCTGCTGGCGATTGCCGAAGAGCGGGATATTTTGCTGCTGGATGAGTGGGCGGCGGACCAGGACCCGCAGTTCAGGCGGCTGTTTTACCGCGAACTGTTACCTCACTTGAAAGCGATGG
Organism: Halomonas sp. Ps84H-12; assembly: GCF_024124725.1. NCBI lineage: Bacteria > Pseudomonadati > Pseudomonadota > Gammaproteobacteria > Oceanospirillales > Halomonadaceae > Halomonas > Halomonas sp. Ps84H-12. Next base: position 32,341 of record NZ_JAMXSJ010000002.1, read on the forward strand.
GCAAAACCGTGTTTGCCATTAGCCACGACGACAGCTACTTCGTCCATGCGGACCGCTTATTGGAGATGTCTAAGGGGCAATTGAGTGAGCTGACGGGAGAGCAGCGGGCACAGGCCAGTGAAGATGCGGTGGCGCAGATCAGCTCGTGAGCCTACAGCAGCCACCGACGCAGGGTGGCCACTTTTCAGCGGCCAGCTACTGGGCAACGGCGATATTGTGCTCTCCATTGGGGTGTCGGATGACTTGCATCGGCAACCCGTAAATGGCTTCCAGGGTGCTGTCGCGCATTAGCTCGTGGGGAGACCCGTGTGCCAGGAGTCGGCCGCTGTGCAGGGCCATCAGCTCATCGCAGTAGCGGGAGGCCATGTTGATATCGTGCAGCACGATCACCACGCCCAAATCGAGCTCGTCGCACAGCTTGCGAATCAGCGCCAGCACTTCGATTTGATGGGCAATATCCAGCGCCGCCAACGGCTCGTCCAACAGCAGGAAGCGGCTGCCCTGGGCAAGCAGCATCGCCAGCCAAACCCGCTGGCGTTCGCCGCCGGAGAGGGTGTCGACCAGTCGGTCGGCGAAGGCTTCCGTATGCGTGAGCGCAATGGCGCGTTCCACGGCTTCTTCGTCGGCCTGGGTGTGGCGCCCCAAGAGACCGTGCCACGGATAGCGGCCAAAGCCGACCAGTTCACGCCCGGTCAAGCTCTCGGCGCTCGGCAGGTGTTGAGGAAGGTAGGCCACTTGGCGAGCAAACTCACGATGCCCCCAGTCACTCAGCGGGCGCTGATCGAAATGGATCGCGCCCCGAGCGACCGGCTGCTGCTGTGCCATCAGCTTGATGAGCGTCGACTTGCCGGAACCATTATGGCCAATCAGGCCATACACTTTGCCTTCGTGAAACGTGTGCTCGATGGGGTTGAGGATGGGTTTGCCATTGACTTCAAACGTGGCGTCTTTGATCTCGAACATGGACGACTCCTGGTGGCGAATGCATCAATCATCATGCTGCCATTCTAGTGCTAATGGTTCTCATTTTTAATGAAAAAATGAAAAAAATAGCCGAACGCTCAATGGGACCCGCCTTGTACTCATCGATCATCTTTTGTGCGTAGGCCTGCTGCGTGAACCCCTCGGGGGTATGCTCGGTGAACGGCATGTCGACCTCGGGGGATTTCAGTTCCGGCGCCATCATGACCCCCAGCTGCTGGAAGAGCGCAATACTGTCGGCATGGCTCATCAAGGTACCACGGGATGCATAGAGGTCCGTGCGCCACCCTGGAGTGCCCGCCACGTACTCCTCGATACTCGTGGCATCGCTATTCACGCCCTCCATTTTGCCTTGCAGCGTATGAAAATCCGCGAGCGTTATGTCACTGGTGCAGCAACGTATATCGGCCGCGTTGGTCAAGGCGCCAGTGACGTCATCGAACGCTGGCGGCACGCTGCACTGCTCGGCCAGCGCCGTTTCGACGATATTGGTGGTCGCGTGGAGATCACACTGCGAGTGGCGGCAGACCAGCGCTTCGTCGGCGGTGAAGGCGACGTCGCACTCCAAGATGCCGGCGCCGCCCTGAGCGCCTGCGATATACGACTCTAACGTGTGTTCGGGAAACTGCAGCGGTGTGCCACGATGTCCTATCGACAGCGGCGAGCGGTGCCAGGTGGTTTGCTCGGCGGCACAGCTCAGTAGCGACGCTTTGAGTGCCTGCTCATGGGCATTGCCCGCACTCATATCGTTGACCAGAAAGAGCGGGCGGGGCCCCAGCGTCACTGCCTGCGCCGCCTCGATCAGCGCTTCGTTCCAGCGGGGCGTCTTCTCGCTCTCTTCAGCAATGGCTAGGGCAGGAGCCAGCAGGCTACCTAGCAGCAGTGTGCGGGTGAGAAGGCCGGTCGTCGTCATCATCGAGTCTCTCGTGGGCGCAAAAGGCGTCTAGTTGAGTGTAGGTGAGTGTCGCGGGTTATCGAGTCGACCTTAGGGTGTGCTGATGGGGCCGTGGCTTTGTCGATGCGGTATATCGTTAGAACGACCTCGTTTTGCAGAGCCGATTGACTTGCCTTTTTCAAAAGATAACAATAATTGTTTGCAATATAGACATTGAACACGGCAGGAGGCCAAACGGTGAATACCCAGACCTGGAGCGCTGAGTTAGAGGATATCTTCGTCAATCAGCGGCCTGTGCTCTGTAGTGTCGCTGCGAAGGTCTTGGGCAGTGCCGACCAAGCCGATGATGTGGTTCAGGATGCTTATCTGAAAATTTCAGAAGCGACCACCGTCTTTGAAGTAAAACGGCCCATCTCCTATGTCACTCGCGTCGTGCGCAACCTCGCCATCGATCGCTACCGGCGTTCGGCCTTCGAGTCGATGCTGTTCGCCAAAGAGGAGGAGGGCGACAACGCCTTTTATGCATCAGATTCCCCAGAAGTGATGGCGATTGACCGCCAGGCCTTGGCGCAGGTGGTCGGTGCGCTGGACGAGTTGCCCAAGCGAACGCGCCTCGCGTTCGAACTCTACCGCTCGGGAAGCCATACACAGCGAGAGATAGCGCAGCTGTTGGACGTCTCTCCCACCTCTGTAAACTTCATGATTCGTGATGCATTGACACATTGCCGCCAATCGGTTCGGAGCTAAGCGTTGCTCGATGGCGAAGGGCCGGTTCCATCCCCTCCTTGCGGCTGCTTTGTTACACTGTGAGGCAGTGTTGCTGCCGGTACGGTACGCCGGTCGACTCCATTAGTTCAATGACTAGCAATGGCGAGGTGTCACAGTCACGATGGATAATCACAGCGGCGACGATGCCGTTTGGCAAGCCGCGCTGGAGTGGCTGATGCGCGAGCATGAAGAGGGATTGAGCGATGCGGATCGCTCCGCGCTGCATGCGTGGCTAGCGGCCTCCTCCCAGCACCGGGACGTATTCCATGAGGCAGAACGACTCTGGCTGCTAACGGGACTGATCCCCAACGGTGATGAGCGTAGCTGACCAGTCACCGTTTTTAATCGCCTCCGTCGATTTCCAGGCGGACTCAAAGGTCTTCAGCGATTGCTGACTGCCCAGGAGTCAGCAATCGCTTGACTCGCGTCATGCGATGACGACGTCCTCGCGGCCCCATCCCGATTTTTTCGTCTTTCTCCCCTTCCCGCATTAAATTGTCCCGTCCCTCACTCGTCATTATGGAATGAGAAGCACTATCGTTTTGTTTCTTGTTCCTTATGAACCGGTGAGGTGTTCCCATGACAAGTTGTTTTGATCGTGAAGATGCTGTCTTCCGCGTACTGGTCAACCATGAAGAGCAGTACTCCCTCTGGCCGGAATGGAAGGCGATTCCTGCTGGCTGGACGGATACCGGCGTGCTTGGCGATAAGCCCACGTGCTTAGACTACGTCGAGAAAACATGGACCGATATGCGACCACTGTCGCTGCGCCATTGGATGGATGAGCAAGCGAGCGCCGAGGCGGAGCAGGTGAATGCAGGTTAAGCGCTTGAGGCTGCTCTGCCTACCCTGTGCTGGGGCTAGCGCCACCATGTACCTACGCTGGAAGCGCCACTTACCCGCCTGGATCGAGATCTATCCCGTCGAGCTGCCCGGGCGTGGCGAACGCCTGGGTGAGCCGCTGATCGATGACTTCGAAACCCTGGTGGTGCGACTGTGCGAAGAGCAGGCAACGCGGATGCGCGGTGATTTTGCCCTGTTCGGCCACAGCATGGGGGCGTTGCTGGCCTATGGCATGGCGGCACGCTTGCGCGATGTGGGCCGCCCGCAACCACACATGCTGTTTGTCTCGGGCAGCGCGGCGCCTTCGATGCGCGATCCGGAACGCTTGGCGGGACTGGATAACGACCGCGCCTTGATAGCGGATTTACGCCAACAGGGGGGCACTCCACAGGAAGTCTTCGAAAGCCCTGAACTCTTGCGCCTGACGCTGGACGTGCTGGCAGCGGACTATCGTCTTTGCCGTCGTTTCCGTTATCGCGGTCGGGCGCCGCTGGCACACCCCCTGCACGTGCTGGCCGGGCGCGATGACGATATCGACAGTACACGCCTGGAGGCTTGGCAGCAGATGGCGGGCGGAGCGTTCTCGTTGAGCTGGTTCGAAGGAGGCCACTTCTTCATTCGCCAGCAGCAGGCTCAGGTGCTAGCGACCATCGAACGGGCGCTGGGACGACGGCTAGAGGAGGTGTCCCATGCAGCGCCTGCCGCTTGCTGAAGGAACCCCCGAAGGGCTCGAGGTGTGGCACTTGGCGCTCGATCTGACCGCCCCAATAGCCGACGACGATGATCGGCTGCTAAGCCGAGCCGAGTGGCAGCGCGCCCAGCGGTTTCGCCATCGCGCCGATGCCGTCCGGGCCATGGCAACACGCGCTGCTCTGCGGCGGCTGCTATCTGCGCACACCGGTATAGCGCCAGAAAAGCTGGTGTTCACACAGAATGCTTACGGCAAGCCCGAGCTGGAAAACGCTGAGGGGCCTGCTTTCAATGTCTCCCACTCTGGCCGTGTCGCCCTGATCGCGCTGGCTCCCGGCGGAGCGGTGGGGGTCGATATCGAACGCTGCCGACCCGAGGTGGAATTGGCGCCGCTGCACGGGCTGGTGCTCTCGCCGAGCGAGCGGCGCGACCACATTGGCAGCGCCTCGCTGCCCTTTATGGAGCGCTGGGTGGTTAAAGAAGCGGTGCTCAAAGCCTTGGGCCTGGGCATTGCAGAGCATTTGCAGGCGCTCTCGGTTATGCCCGCTCCTGGGCCATCAGGCACCTATCACCTTGAGCACTCGATCCCCGTTTCATCCTCTTTGCAAGCATGGTCGCTGGCTGCGCCAAGCGGCTACGCCGCTGCCCTGAGTTATTTCGACGCGGACTGTACCTGTTATGCCTATGTCGACCAGGGCCAACGCTACTCAACGACTTTTTAGGAGATCAATCATGGACAGCCAAAGCGCAACACTAACGCAACCAACCAACGTCATATCCCAACGTCAGGGGCCTGCTGATTCAGAGCTGCCCATTATGATTTCTCCCTCTTACCCAGGGCAGCCACTACTGGAAGCCTTTGGCGAGTTGCGTGCTGATATTGAGTCGCTGGTGGCCAGAGTCGGTGGGGTACTGCTAAGAGGCTTCGATGTTCCCTCCGTGGACGATTTTCAGCAGTTTGCTGCTGCGTTTGGTCATCCGTTGCTGAGCTATGAGTTCGCCTCAACACCGCGTTCAGCGGTTTCGTCAGGCATTTATACCTCGACCGAGTATCCCGCTCATCAACATATTCCCCTCCACAATGAGCAGGCCTACACCCGCGAGTGGCCGATGAAGATCTGGTTCCACTGCGTCACCGCTTCCCCCGAGGGCGGTGAAACCCCCATTGCCGATAGCCGCGCCATCTACCGCCGTATGCCCGCAGAGATTCGCGAGCGCTTTGCCCCCGGCATTCTCTACGTGCGCAACTACGGCGATTTCGATATGCCTTGGCAACAGGTGTTTAACACCGAAGACCGCGCCGAAGTGGAGGCGTTCTGCCAGCGCGCAGGGATTCGCTGTGAGTGGAAACCCGACGGCGACCTGCGCACTACCCAGCTGTGCCAAAGCATCGAGACCCATCCGGTCACCGGTGAGCACGTTTGGTTCAACCAGGGCCACCTGTTCCATGTCTCCAACCTGCAGCCTGAAGTGCGCGAATCCTTGGAGGAGCTTCTCGACCCCGAAGACATGCCGCGCAACGTTTTCTTTGCCGATGGCAGCCCCATTGACGACGACATTTTCGATGAGATTCGCGGCGTGCTAGCCGAGGAAACGGTGATGTTCCCCTGGCAGGCGGGTGATGTGCTGATGCTCGACAACATGCTGGTCGCCCACGCACGCACACCTTTTAAAGGGTCGCGCAAAGTCGTCGTTGCCATGGCGGAAGGCCACGGCAATCTCCCCAACGACTGACTTTGACGCCTCATCCCTCGGCCAGGAATTTCAGCAGGTATACCCATGACTACAAGGCACGCTCAGGCAATGAACAGCCATTCGGCCCATCACGATGTTTTTATAAGCTATGTCGAGCACTTGAGCCGTCTGTCCCAGGAAAGACCCGGCGACAGAGCGCTGGTCACCGTCAATGCTCAAGGCGAGACCATCCTCGACTACGCCACGCTGGAGCGGCGTTCACGTGCCCTGGCCAGCGAGCTCCAGCAGCGGTTTCCGGTGGGTGAGCGCGCTCTGATCTTGCTGGATAACGACGAACACTACGTGGTGGCGTTCTTAGCCTGTCTGTACGCCGGGGTGATTGCGGTACCCGTTTTCCCGCCGGAGTCGGCCAAGCAGCAGCATTTGGCTCGTCTTTTTGCCATCGCCGACGATTCTCAGGCTGCCTGTGTGCTCACTTCTTCGGCGGTGATCGAGCTGGTCGCTGCGGCGGGGAAGGACTTCGGTAGCGCTGAACTGATCCCCGTCGATGCCTTGGATGAGCGACGCGCCGAGTGTTGGGTTGAGCACCACCCCCAGCGTGATGACATCGCCTTTTTGCAGTACACCTCAGGCTCCACCGCCACACCCAAAGGAGTGATGGTCAGCCATGGCAATCTGATGGCCAACGAGCGGGCTATCGAAACGGGCTTTTCGATTGGTGCCGACGATGTCTTCGTGAGCTGGCTGCCGTTGTACCATGATATGGGCCTGATCGGCGGCCTGCTGCAGCCCCTCTATCGCGGTATCCCTGTGGTTTTGATGAGTCCCTCCTTCTTCCTGCAGCGGCCGGTACGCTGGCTGGAGGCGATCTCCCGCCATCGGGGCACGGTCAGCGGGGGACCCGATTTCGCCTATCGCCTTTGCCTCGAGCGCATCCGCGACGATCAGCTCAAGGCACTGGATCTCTCCAGCTGGCGGGTCGCGTTCTCAGGCGCCGAGCCGGTGCGCCACGATACCCTCACTGGATTTATCGAACGCTTCCGCCCGGCGGGCTTTGCCGCTGATGCCGCCGCCCCCTGCTATGGATTGGCGGAAGCCACGCTATTGGTTAGCTGCAATTCGCGCGGAACGGGCGTCGTGGGCACGGCTTTTTCACAGCAGTCGCTGGCCGAGGGGAAGGCCGCTTCCGCGGTGGAAGGCAACACCCTGGTGGGCTGCGGTACACCGGAGCCAGGGCACACCATCGATATCGTCGATCCCGAGGGACTGCACTCGCTGACCGAAGGCGACGTCGGCGAGATATGGGTCAATGGGCCTAGCGTGGCGCACGGGTATTGGCAGAACCCAGAAGCAACAGCGCAAGCCTTTGTTACCCGCGATGGGGTCCGTTGGCAGCGCACCGATGGGAGTGATGCCCAGAACCACGATGCTCGCGATGATCGCTGGCTGCGCACCGGCGATCTGGGGTTTCTGCACGAAGGGCAGCTGTATATCGCTGGGCGTATCAAAGATCTCATCATTCTGCGCGGCCATAACGTCTATCCCCAGGATATCGAGAGCGCTATCGAGGCGGAAGTGGAAGCCGTGCGCAAAGGGCGCGTGGCGGCCTTTGCCGTGACGACCCCGGAAGGCGCTGAAGGCATCGGCGTGGCGGCAGAAGTCTCCCGGGGTATTCAGAAGCTGGTCCCCGCCGAGAAGTTGATCGAGGCACTCAGTGAGGCGGTAGGATCCGCCTGCCATGAGCCGCTTTCTGTCGCGCTACTCCTCAACCCCGGCGGCCTGCCCAAAACCTCCAGCGGCAAGCTACAGCGCAGCGCCTGCCGCCAAGGCTGGGAAGCGGGTAGCCTGGATGCCTACGCCATTCACGCCTTTGGGGATTTTGTCAGTGGCGGCAGCGATGGGGATGCTAGTGGTGGAAAGTCATCGCAATCTACTGCGGAAGCAGGGAGCGAAACGGAGCAGGCGTTGGCGAAGCTCTGGTGCCAGGTGCTGGGGGACGGCAAGGAAAAGCCGTTGGGAAGAGATGCCCACTTCTTCGCCAGCGGTGGTAATTCTCTGGCGGCGGTGCAGTTGGCTTCGCGTATTAGCGATCATTGGGCGATTGATTTTCCTACTAGAGCCGTCATGGAAAAGCCGCGCTTTGGTGACGTGGTTGATGAAGTAGAGCGCCGGTTGGCGACTCCTTTGGCCTCCTATCAGGGAGGTGCCCAGAATCCACTGATACCTATTTCCCGCCATGCGGAACTACCTTTAGCACCTGTCCAGCGTCGGCTCTGGTTAGTTGATCGTTTGGCGAGTCAGGCGGGCGACCGTGAGCGTGCCGCCTATAACCTTCCTGCGCTATTTTCCCTGAAAGGGGAATTGAATATAGAGGTTCTAGAAAGAACCGTTAATGCCATCGTTGCGCGGCATGAAGCATTGCGTACCCACTACCCTGAAAGCGAGAGCGGTGATCCCATCGCGGTTGTAGAGGATCAGCGCAACATCGAACTTCCTGTTTTGGACTGCAGCGATCTTGCAGAGCAGGAGCAACAGCGATATCTGCAAGATACTTTCACCGAGTATGCGAACACACCGTTAGATCTTGCCACTGGGCCTTTAATTAAGGCGGGGTTACTGCGTTTTGGTGCACAAGAGCACGCCCTGATCCTGGTGATTCACCACATCGTCTTCGACGGCTGGTCCACGAGCGTATTCATCCGGGAATTTGCCTCTCTGTACGGGGAATTGCTGGAAGGGAAGGAATCTGGGTTACCCGAAGTGGGTATTCAGTACGTGGACTATGCCGCTTGGCATGAGAAAGCACTGTCGGGAGAGGCCTTCGAGCAAAGCGCAACCTTCTGGCGCCGCTATCTAAGTGATGCTCCTCCGCTCTCAACACTGCCGGGGGATTTCGCTAGGCCTGGCCAAGTATCGCATGCCGGTAGTGCCCTGAGCATGACATTGAGTCCAGACCTATCACAAGCGTTGAACAAGCTTGCCACACAGCGTGGCACCACGCTATTTACGCTTCTATTGGCGAGTTTCCAGCTGTTGATGCATCGCCAGACCCGTCAACACGACCTGATTGTGGGAACCGATGTCGCTGGCCGTAGCCATCCCGATGTTGAGCCGTTGATTGGCTTTTTTGTCAATGTAATCCCGCTGCGGTCTCGTTTGTCTGATGGCCAGATTGATTTCGGCCACTGGCTTGAGCAAGTACAGACCAGCGTGCTGGATGCCTTCGATCATCAAAATGTTCCCTTCGACAGAATTGTCGAGCTTTCAGGGATTGGTCGTGAGCGCGACCGTTCCCCCCTGATACAAACCCTCTTCGTACTACAAAACACGCCAACCGAGCGGTTCTCAATTCCGGGCTTGGAAGTGGAGGTAATGCCTCAGCCTCGGCAAGAGTCGAAGTTCGATATGGCGATATTCGTCAATGAGAGTGATACCGGACTATCAGTCGAGTGGGTCTACGCCACCGCATTGTACCGACGCGAAACCATTGAGCACTTAACCGGTGCCTGGCAGTCGCTACTAGCGCAGATCGTGGAAGCTCCCAACATGCCCGTCGAGGAGTTTCGTTTACCCCTAATGGAGAAACACGCTATGCAAAACAAGCTTTCAAAAGGTTCCAAACTCAACAAGCTTGGCAGCCTGAAATCCCAGCCAGGTGCGCGCCCCTCGACCAACAGTGACTCACCGATACGAACGGCATTGCTCGACGAAAAAAGAGTCTTTCCTCTCGTGATCGAAGCGACGGACGCTGACCTTGATGCGGTGGCGTGGGCAACTTCCCAGCGTGACTTCATCGAGCAACACTTACGCACGCATGCAGGCATCTTGTTCCGTAACTTTGGTCTGACCACACCGCAAGAATTTGAAGCCTTTGCCGAGGCTATCCAGCCGGGACTTTACGGCAATTATGGTGACTTGCCCAAGAAAGAAGGGGGGCGCAATACCTACCGTTCAACCCCCTATCCCGAGCGCCAGATGATTCTCTATCACAACGAAAGTTCGCATTTGGAGCGCTGGCCGCGCAAGCAACTGTTCTTCTGCGAATTCCCTTCTCCCGTGGGGGGCGCTACCCCGATCGTTGACTGCCGGGAGATGCTACGCCAACTGCCCTCCGATGTGGTGGAGGAGTTCGAGCGTAAAGGGCTGCTTTATGTGCGCACCTTCACCCGCAACCTGGACGTGAGCTGGCGAGACTTTTTCAAAACGGATAGCAAGGAGGAGGTTGAAGCGCGGCTCAAAGAAGCGGGAATCGAGTGGCAGTGGTTAGGTGATGACGAGCTGCAGACGCGCACGCGCTGCCCTGCGGTAGTCACTCATCCAGTGACCGGTGGCCGGGTGTTCTTCAATCAGGTGCAGCTCCACCACGTTAGTTGCCTTGAGCCTGATGTGAAAGAAGACCTGCTTGGCATGGTTGGCCAGGAGCGCCTGCCGCGTAATGTCTATTTCGGCGACGGCTCCGTGATTAGCGACGAGATGATGAAGGTTGTCGGCGAGGCCTACGAAGCCTGTGCGGTGCGTTTCGACTGGCGCCGGGGCGATGTGGTGATGGTCGACAACATGTTAGCGGCCCATGCCCGGGATCCCTACGAGGGGCCACGCAAGATCGTGGTAGCGATGGGAGACATCTATGAGCGTTCGGCGCTGGAAGAAGCCCAAGGGGCCAGTGCCGATGCCGAGTTGGTCAGTCAATAAAGTCACGGGGTTTGGGAGTCGATAAATGAATGCAATAACGGAACAGCAGAGCCTTGCCCATTGGCCGCTTAGCCCTGAACAACGTGCAGTGTTGGTGGCGGCGGAAACTAGTGAAAGTGATACCCAGCAGGCAGCATCGGCGCAGGCTAATGTCATGGTGGCCGATATCCAAGGTGCGCTTGATAGCTCGCGGCTGGAGCGTGCACTGAGCGACCTGAGGCAACAGCATGAAGTCCTAGCGACGGCTCTGAAGAGCGTAGCGGGGTATCGCGGGCTGCGACACCAGGCGCTTGAAGAACTACCTGCTATTGAGTGGCGGTATGAGGACTTACGCGGCAGCGATGACCAGGAACCACTGCTCGACGGCGATCTCAATGACGCTCTCAAAAACTATAGCGAGGCACTCAAGCTTCGGCCCATGGCCGTCGAGAGTGGCGAGCTGCTACGTCCAGCGCTGCTGCGTACTGGTGAAAAAAACTGGGTATTAGTGCTGGCTGTTTCGGCGTTGGTGGCGGATCGCGGCAGCCTGCAGTCGCTGTTCTCGGTGTTGGTGGAGGCTTACGATCAGAGCGGAGGAGCCGATGATGAGTCGGCGCTGCAGTATTCCCAATTCATCGAATGGCGCGCTTCCCTCGAAAGTGACGATGATGCCGAAGAAGGCCGTGAGTATTGGCAAAATCACCAGCAGCATGCCGAGCAGGCAGGCGCATGCCGTTTACCTGCAAGGCAAGCGCATCGCCATGACGTGCGGGCAGAGCATGAATATGTGGCCTTGCAGCTCGAACCAGACCTCGTAGCGCGTATCGATAGCCTAGCAGATGAGCTTCAAGTATCCGCAGAGGCAGTATTGCAGGCGGCGTGGTGGGCGCTACTCGCCAGGATTAGCGGCAACGAGTGTGTGCTGGGCGGCTGGCAACACGACTGCCGCCAGGATTACGAGGTGATGCAAGGGGCGCTTGGTCTCTTCGACAAGGTACTGCCGGTGCTAGTTGAAGGTATTGTTGATAGCGATTTCTCTAGTTGGATCGCCCGTCTAGCGGAGCAGTTAGAGGCGCATACCCAGGCCCAGGAGTATTGGTCGATTGATGCGCTGCCCGATAAGCGCCACCTCGCAGCGGGGTTCGCATTTTCAGAGGGGGTGAGTGAGTTAAAGTCGGCGGGTTTGCAGTGGCGCTTGCGAGAATTGCCAGGGCCATCAGCAGAATTTGAACTTGCCTTGCACATTGACCGCAGTGAGAGCGGCGTGGTGGCGACGCTCTATACCGACCCATCATGCTATAGCCGAGCGGCGGCCGAGTGTCTGCTGGGGCAGTACCAGACGCTGCTACAGGCTGGCCTCGCCGATCCCGCACAAAAACTATTTTCGGTGCCGCTTATTTCCCCTGAGCAACAGCTGGCGTTGCAGTCGATAGAGGACAGTGTGCTCGACGTGGGTGAGCGTAGCGTAGCGGCCCATATCGCTGACTGGGCGGCTTCGACGCCGGATGTCATTGCCATTGAGGAGCAGGGCCGTACGTTAAGTTACGCCCAACTAGAAGCCCGCATTAGTGATATCGCTCGGTGGCTGGATGGTCAGGGTGTCAAGCGTGGAGACTACGTAGCGCTTAATTTGCCCCGTTCCACCGATTTGGTCGTGCTGCTACTGGCAGTATGGCGTGCAGGTGCCGCCTACCTGCCGCTTGATCCAGAGTGGCCCGAAGCCCGTAAACGGCGGGTGCTTGAGGATGCCCAGCCCGTACTAGTAGTGAGCGCTGAAAAAGCCGAGGCGGAACCCACTTCACTGGCCCTTCCCGGCATCCGCAGTGTGGGGCTGCCACAAGAAGTGGATGAAGCGGGTAGTGCCTTGTCGTTTCCAGAGCCAGACCTCGGCGACGTGGCTTACCTTCTCTATACTTCTGGCTCCACGGGCACGCCAAAAGGTGTGGTAATCGAGCATGGCCAACTGCTCAATTACGTAGCCGGTGCCACAAAGGCCATGGGACTATCGGTATGCCAGCGCTGGGCATTGACCGGGTCGCTGGCTACTGATTTGGGTAATACGGTGCTGTTCGGCGCCTTGTTCAATGGAGCTCGCCTGGTGATCGCCGCACCTGACGATATGCAGGATGGCGACCACTTTGCGCGCTTTATGTCGGCGGCCGATATCGATGCGCTCAAGATAGTGCCTTCCCACCTGGAGGCCCTGCTGGAGTGCGAAGCTCCCCGGTTACCGAAAACGCTTATTTTAGGCGGTGAGGCAACTTCATCTGCCTTACTTTCGAGCATCGCGCGGATCTCCCCCGAGTGCCAGCTATACAACCACTATGGCCCCACAGAAGCCACGGTGGGCGTTATGGTGCATCCAGTATCGCTGGCGCAAGATATTGCAGGCCCGTTGCCACTAACCCAGCTGCTACCGAATTGCCGCTATCGAGTACTTGACGATAACTTGCACGCGACCCCCACCGGTGCCGTAGGTGAGCTGTATCTGGGCGGCGCCCAACTGGCGCGGGGTTATCTCAATAGCGATGCTTCCGCGTTTGTCGAAGATCCCTTTATTGCCGGTGAACGTCTCTATCGCACAGGCGATCTGGCGTGCGTGCTGCCCGAGGGTGGCGTACGCCTTATTGGGCGAGCCGATGACCAGATCAAGCTGCGTGGTTTCCGGATCGAACCGGCGGAAATCGAAAGCATGTTGCAAGCACAGCCAGGGGTTAAACAGAGCCTGGTTCGCCTGGTGGGTCGGGGCGGTGATACCCAGGAACTCGTAGCGTTCCTGATCGCTGACTCCGAGGTAACGTCCGTTGAGGGCCAAGCCCAGCTTCGCGAGCAGCTGGCTGTGCTACTGCCTGAGCCCATGCGTCCTTCTTGTTTTATCTCTGTTGAGCATTTCCCTCGCCTAGGTAACGGCAAGGTAGACACCTTCGCGCTGGAAGCCTTGGCCCAAAAAACCGCGAAAAGAAAAACCTTGGTGAAGCCCCGGGATGCCGTGGAAGCCAACCTGTGTCAGGCCATGGCTGAGCTGCTTGGTCGTGATGAGGTAGGCATTGATGACGACTTCTTCGAGCTGGGTGGGCACTCCTTGCTGGTGATCAAACTGGTGGCCCGCATCCGTAAGCAGTTCGGGATCGAGATAGCCCCCGGTGTGGTGTTCGATCATCCCACCGTCGCTGAGCTGGGTGCCGCTCTACGGGAGAGTTGTGCTGAGGCCAGCACGAGCGGTCTAGCCGAGCTTGATAGCAACTGAGTAGACAAACTTGCCTAGTAACATCATTTGTAACGCGGTACAGGAAGAGGATTTAGCGATGAAGGAATTGGCTCATCCACAAGATGTGGCAGCACCTATTGATGACAGGGAAGTGCAAACTGGAGTACCGGAAGCAGTTCGTGAAGGTGAGGCATTGCCTCTGTCATATTCTCAGCAGCAGCTTTGGTTCCTGCATCGTTATTCGCCGGATCTTACCGCCTACAACCAGCCGCGTGCTTACCGGTTTACCGGAAATGTGGATGCGAGGGCTTTAGAATGTGCTTTTCAAGCGCTGATTCAACGCCATAGCGTATTGAGAACGCGATTCTTTGAGCGCAACGGTGTACCACACCAGTCCGTGCTCCCTAGCGTCCCTTTTTCTATTCGTAGAGAAGATCTCTCTGAACTGGCTGCACCAGAACAGGACGAAAGGCTGGCGCGTTCTATCCAGAATATCGCGCAGCATGTCTTCGATTTAGGCGCGCCGCCGTTGCTGGTAGCCCGTTTAATCAAGCTGGCGGAAAACAGCTATGTATTAGTTGTATGTCTTCATCACATTGTCTCGGATGCCTGGTCTAACCGGATCATCGAATCCGATCTGAGTGAAGCCTATCGTCAGGCGTTGGGCCAAAACGAAGATGCGCAGCTTCCAAGCTTGCCCGTGCAATATGGCGACTACGTTCGACAGCAACAGAAGAGAGTGGCGTCGGGCGAGATTGACAAGGAACTTACGTATTGGAATGAGCATCTTGGTGACGATGTCCCGCCGCTGGAAATCACTACGGATCGTGTCTATCCCAAGCAGCAAGAATTTAGGGGCGCCGCAAAGCGTTTCGTGTTGGATAGCAGCCTAGCCAGTTCCCTAAAAACCTTTTGCCACCAAAATCGATTTACTCCTTTCGTGCCACTTTTCGCCGCCTGGCAAGTTGTGCTGGCCCGCTACTGTGGACAACAAGACTTCGCTATTGGTGTGCCGTCGTCAGGTCGCCAGCAAGAGGATTTTCAGGAGGTCGTTGGCTTTTTCATCACGACACTGCCTTTTCGAGTACGAGTGAATCCAGCCATGACGCTGGGTGACGTATGTCAGCAGGCTAAAAAAGATGCAGTGGGATCCCTCAATTATGCTGATATGCCATTGGAGGTCTTGCTCGAACAACGGAAAGTAAAGCGGGATCCCGTTCGACAGCCGCTGTTTCAGGTTATGTTTGGTCTCCAGTTTAGGTCTGATGAGGAGCAGCTTCAGTTAGATGATGTGTCTGTCGAACTGATCGATCTTCCTCAGACGAGTGCAAAGTTTGAGCTGTCGCTGGATATTTTCATCGAGCAGGAGCAAGTGGTTGGCGCTCTAGAGTTCAATTCGGATCTGTTCGATGATCAGACAATTCAACGTTTAATCGGTTACTACCAGAAAGTACTGAGAATCCTATTAGAAAAGCCGGAAACACAGCTCACCACTATCGAACTACCTGACAACGCGGAAAAAGCATTGCTGCTCGACTGGGGAAGCCGCGCAGCAACCGATAGTCCGGTCGAACCCATCCATCACCTGATAGAGCGCCAAGCTGCGGCAACCCCAGAGGCTACGGCACTAGTATTCGAAGATCAGTCGCTCAACTACACCGAACTCAATACCCGCGCCAACCAGTTGGCCCACTACCTGATCGGTCTAGGCGTAAAACCTGAGACCCGGGTGGGTATTGCTGTTGAGCGCTCCATTGAGATGGTGGTAGGGCTGCTGGCTATTCTCAAGGCGGGTGGTGCTTATGTGCCACTAGATCCAGATTATCCGAGTGATCGGTTGACCTATATGGTCAAAGACAGCGGCATCGAGCTACTGCTAACCCAGCAGCATCTTTGCGATGCGTTGCCGGTGGCCGATGGGCTGAACGTCATTGATTTGGATCGGTTGGAGGTTGCTCACCACGCGCCGACCAATCCGAACGTGGCCCTGCACGGCGAAAGTCTTGCTTATGTGATCTACACCTCCGGTTCCACCGGGCGCCCCAAGGGCGCCGCCAACCGTCACCATGCACTGACCAATCGCCTACAGTGGATGCAGGAGGCCTATGGATTAACGGCCGACGATGCGGTGCTACAGAAAACGCCATTCAGCTTCGATGTGTCGGTGTGGGAGTTCTTCTGGCCGCTGATACAGGGGGCTCGACTGGTGATGGCGCCACCAGGCGCCCATCGCGAACCGTCACAATTGGTCGAGCTAATCCGTACCCATGACATCACTACACTGCACTTTGTACCTTCAATGCTGCAGGCCTTCTTGGCGCATGGAGAGGTAGAAGCCTGCACCAGCCTGACACGCATGGTGTGTAGCGGCGAAGCGCTACCGGCAGAGTTGCAGAATCAGGTATTTGCCCGCTTACCTCAAGTGGCACTCTACAACCTCTATGGCCCCACGGAAGCGGCCATTGATGTTACCCACTGGACTTGCCAAGACGATGGACGCAACCAGGTAGCGATCGGCCAACCGATCGCCGGTATCCGCACTTACGTATTGGATGGCGATCTTAACTTGGCGCCGCCCGGAGTCGCAGGTGAACTCTATCTCGGAGGTATTGGTTTGGCACGGGGCTATCTGCACCGGCCTGACCTTACCGCAGAACGTTTTGTCGCTGATCCGTTTGCGCAGGGCGAACGCCTCTACCGCACCGGCGATCTGGTGCGCTGGCGGGAGGACGGCCAGCTCGAGTACCTGGGCCGCCTTGATCACCAGGTGAAGATACGTGGCTTGCGTATCGAACTAGGCGAGATCGAAGCCGAGCTATTATCTCAGCCGGAGGTTCGCGAAGCGGTGGTGGTCACCCAGGAAGGCCCCGGCGGTTCGAGGCTGGTGGCTTATGTGGTTCCCCAAGCCGATAGTGAACTTGACACCAGCTCACTACGTGAAGTGCTGGGGCAGCGGCTACCAGACTATATGGTACCGGGAGTAGTGGTCACCCTCGATGCACTGCCGCTGAATGCCAACGGCAAAGTAGACCGCAAGGCACTGCCTGAACCGGATTTAGCCAGTAGCTCGCAGTATGAGCCACCGCAAGGCGAGGTGGAAGCAGCCTTGGCGAAGGTCTGGAGCGAGGTGTTGGGGGTGGAGCAGGTAGGGCGTCACGATAATTTCTTTGAGTTGGGTGGGCATTCATTATTGGCTCTGAAGGTGTTGGAGCAAATGCGGCATCAAGGACTGAAGGCGCAGGTACGCACGCTGTTCCAATGCCCGGAACTGGCGGCCTTTGCCCGGGCATTGACGCAGGCATCAGAGCAGCAAGAAATGATCACCCCGCCTAACCGCATTCCAGATGGCTGCTCGGCAATCCAGCCCGAGATGCTGACTTTGATCGAACTCAATGCCGAAGAGATCAGCGCCATCGAAGCGGCAGTGCCGGGTGGAGCCAGCAATATCCAGGATATTTACCCGCTGGCACCACTGCAGGAGGGCATTCTCTTTCACCACCGTTTGCAGGAAGAGGGCGATGCCTATGTTACCCCGCGTCTGCTTGGCTTCGACAGCCGAGAACGGCTGGAAACCTTTATTATCGGTTTTAACCAGCTCATTGCCCGCCACGATATTTTACGTACGGCGGTACTTTGGGAGGGAGGTCGTGAACCGGTACAAGTGGTTTACCGATATGCCGAACTAGCCCTCGAATGGCTAGACGTGGAGGGAGATGGTTCTCACTGCGTCGCTCAACGGCTGAATGCCGAGGTGAACCCTGAACATCATCGTATCGATGTGCGTCGAGCCCCCATGCTACGGGCAGTTGCTGCATATGATGCCGAGCAAAATCGCTGGCTGTTGCAGCTACCTAGCCACCACCTCGTCATGGATCACACTACCCTTGAGCTATTAGTGAAAGAAATTTCCCTGATCCAGCAAGGCCGCGAAGATGAGCTACCCCAACCACTTCCATTCCGCAATTTCGTTGCCCAGGCCCGGCTAGGGGTAAGCCAGGAGGAGCATGAGGCCTTCTTCCGTGAGCAGTTGGGCGATATTGAAGAACCGACCGCGCCCTTCGGGCTACTAGACGTTCGCGGCTATGGCAGCGAGATAGAGGAAGTTCGCGTTCCTCTGGATACAGAACTGGCCCGGCAGGTGCGGCAACAGGCCCAGAGCTATGGTGTGAGCACGGCTAGCCTGTTCCATCTGGCCTGGGCCTTGGTATTGAGCAAAACCACTGGGCGGGACGATGTGGTGTTCGGCACTGTGCTGTTCGGCCGCATGCAGGGCACCGAGGGCGCCGAGCGGGCGCTGGGGATGTTTATCAATACGCTCCCTGTGCGTATCAAAATGGGCGCTCAAGGTGTCGATCAGTCCTTGCGAAAAACCCACGAGGCTTTATCTGCCCTGTTGCATCACGAGCATGCCAGCCTTGGCCTTGCGCAGCGCTGCAGCGGGTTGCCCGGTGGAACGCCGCTATTTACCAGTTTGCTGAACTATCGTTATAGCGCATCTCAACAAGAAAGAAGCCCCGCTCATAGCTTGGAAGGAATGGAGATACTGGGTAGCCAGGAGCGTACCAATTACCCATTCGGTATAGCGGTAGATGATCTGGGAGAGGGCTTCCAGCTAGTAGGGCAGGTGAGTCGCACGATTGGTGCACAAAGATTATGTGATTACATGGAAGCTGCTGTAGCTGGCATTGTGGAAAGCCTGCAAACAGCACCGCAGCAAGCACTAAGCGAGATCAACCTGCTAGGAAAAGAAGAGCAGCGGTTGTTAAACGAGTGGGGGGTGAACTCCCACCATCCCGATGCTCAGCCAGTCCATCAGCTGATTGAGCGCCAAGCTGCGGCAACCCCAGCGGCTACGGCGCTAGTATTTGAAGATCAGTCTCTCAGCTACGCCGAACTCAATACCCACGCCAATCGCTTGGCCCACTATCTAATCGGACTTGGCGTAAAACCCGAGACCCGAGTGGGTATCGCCATGGAGCGCTCCATCGAAATGGTGGTGGGGCTGCTGGGTATCCTCAAAGCGGGGGGGGCTTATGTGCCGCTGGATCCGGATTACCCCGCCGAGAGGCTGTTCTATATGGTCGAGGACAGTGGCATCGAGCTGCTGCTTACCCAACAGCACCTGCGCGACATCTTGCCGGTGGTGGGGAGCCTGAACGTTATTGAGCTGGATCAGTTGGATGTGACGCATTATGCGTCCACCAACCCTCAGGTGGCACTGCACGGTGAACATCTCGCCTATGTGATTTACACCTCGGGCTCCACCGGGCGGCCCAAGGGCGCGGTCAACCGTCACCATGCCCTTACCAATCGCCTACAGTGGATGCAGGACGCCTATGGCTTAGCGACCGACGATTCGGTGCTACAGAAAACCCCCTTCAGTTTCGATGTTTCAGTATGGGAATTCTTCTGGCCGCTGATGCAGGGCGCCCGGCTGGTGATGGCGCCACCAGGTGCCCATCGTGAACCGGTACAGTTGGTCGAGCTAATCCGTAGGCATAACATCACTACACTGCACTTCGTACCTTCAATGCTGCAGGCCTTCCTGGCTCATGGCGAGATCGAAACCTGTACCAGCCTGACGCGTCTGGTATGCAGCGGAGAGGCGCTACCGGCTGAACTGCAGAACCAAGTATTGGCTCGATTAACTCACGCGGCGCTCTACAACCTCTATGGCCCCACCGAAGCAGCTATCGACGTTACCCACTGGACGTGCCAAGACGATGGGCGCAACCACGTAGCCATCGGCCAACCGATTGCGGGTATCCGCACCTACGTACTAGACGGCGATCTCAACATGGCGCCTCCCGGGGTCGCAGGTGAACTCTATCTTGGTGGCGTGGGCTTGGCGCGGGGCTATCTGCACCGCTCTGGTCTTACCGCAGAACGTTTTGTCGCCGATCCATTTGCGCAGGGCGAACGCCTCTACCGCACCGGTGACCTAGTGCGCTGGCGGGAGGATGGTCAGCTCGAGTACCTGGGCCGCCTCGACCACCAAGTGAAGATCCGCGGCCTGCGTATCGAGCTTGGCGAGATCGAAGCCGAACTACTCTCTCAGTCGGAGGTTCGCGAAGCAGTAGTGGTCGCCCAAGAAAGCCCCGGTGGTTCTAGGTTAGTCGCTTATGTGGTTCCCCAAGCCGACAGTGAACTCGACACCAGCTCATTACGTGAAGCGCTGGGGCAACGACTGCCGGACTATATGGTACCGGGCGTCGTGGTCACCCTCGATGCACTACCGCTGAATGCTAACGGCAAGGTAGATCGCAAGGCCCTGCCCGCTCCGGATTTGGCCAGTAGCACGCAGTACGAGCCGCCTCAGGGCGAGGTGGAAGAAGCCCTGGCGGAAACCTGGTCTGATGTGTTGGGCATGGATCAAGTGGGACGTCACGACAATTTCTTCGAGTTGGGGGGGCACTCGCTACTTGCGATGCAAATGGCGGCACGCGTTCAAGCTGATATGCAAGTTGAGCTCCAACTATCCGAGGTGTTTAGGAAACCACTGCTGCGCGACCTGGCAGAGTGTATTGCCACGCTAAGCAGCGGGCACTCCTTAGAGCAGTCGCTCTCCGATATTGATTCCTTTATCGACAGCATGGATACCGTTCAATGAGTAACATAGATACCCGTCGTATTGCGGAACGCTTTGCCGGATTACCTGTCGAGCAGCGTCGCGCAGTTTACGACAAGATCCGCACTCAGGGGTTAGGCATTGGCCAGTTCCCAATTCTTTCTCGTCCTGTATCACAACAGACAGCTTGCTCACCCTCTTATGCCCAACTTCGCCAGTGGTTTCTGTGGCGCATGGATCCTCAAAGCAGCGCTTACCATATTACTGGTGCTCTGACCCTTAAGGGCTCGCTGGATACTGAAGCACTGCGGGGTAGCTTCTCCGCCTTAATATCTCGTCATGAAACATTGCGGACGGTGTTCCGCGACGATGGCGAGGGTGGGTTGATGCAGGTGGTGCAGGCTGATAGCAACTTCGCATTGCATGAGGTCGACCTAGGTCATATGCCGAAGGCTGAACGAGAAGGGGCAATAGAAAATGAGGTTGATCGGCTTTGCAACGATCCTTTCGATTTGGAGCAGGGGCCACTTTTGCGCGTGGGGATACTGCGTTTAGCTGAAGAGGAGTAC
Organism: Halomonas sp. Ps84H-12; assembly: GCF_024124725.1. Taxonomy (NCBI): domain Bacteria; kingdom Pseudomonadati; phylum Pseudomonadota; class Gammaproteobacteria; order Oceanospirillales; family Halomonadaceae; genus Halomonas; species Halomonas sp. Ps84H-12. The sequence continues at coordinate 53,229 of NZ_JAMXSJ010000002.1, forward strand.
CTGTTAGTAGTGGTAATGCACCACATCGTCTCCGATGGTTGGTCGATGCAGTTGATCATCGATGAATTTGCAGCGGACTACTCCGCTCGGGTAACGGGTGAGACGTGGCAGCCGCCAGCCCTGCCGATACAGTACGCTGATTATGCACTCTGGCAGCGTCAATGGATGGAAGCGGGCGAGAAAGATCGCCAGCTCGCATACTGGCAGGTGGAACTTGGCAACGAACACCCGGTACTGCAGTTGCCGACCGATCACCCACGTCGCAGCGATGGACACTATCAAGCAGCAAGCCACGAAATAATGCTTCCTGGCTCGATGGTGAGCGGATTGAGTCATCAGGCTCAGGCGAAGGGCGCCACCCTGTTTATGACGTTACTCACCGGTTTCCAAGCGCTGCTGTATCGATATACGGGGCAGGAAAATATCCGGGTCGGCGTGCCAATTGCCAACCGCCACCGGACGGAAACCCAAGGCGTGGTGGGGCTTTTCGTCAACACCCAGGTACTGCGCAATATGTTATGTGGACGCCTTAGCCTGGCTGAGGCGCTGGAACAGAGCAAACGTGCAGCTCTGGGGGCACAAGAGCATCAAGATCTGCCGTTCGAGCAATTAGTGGAAGCGCTGCAGCCCGAGCGTAGCTTGAGCCACACGCCGCTGTTCCAGGTGATGTTCAACCACCAGCGGCAAGATCATGGATCGCTGCAGACGCTACCAGGACTGGAACTGAGTACCTGGGCGCTGGAGCAGGGAAAAGCTCAGTTCGAACTGACGCTCAATGTGGTCGAGCGCAAGGATGGTTGCCTGGAGGCAAGCTTCGTTTATGCAGAAGAGTTGTTTGAGGCAACCACCATAGAGCGCCTAGCTCAGCACTATATGGTTATTCTGCAGGCATTGGCAGAGATGCCGGAACGCGCATTGAGCGATGTCGAACTGTTAGATATAGATGAACAGCTAAAATTACAGGAATGGGGCGTAAACACACAGCGGTATCCCAATGCCCAGCCCACCCATCAACTGATTGAGCAGCAGGCTGCTGTAACGCCAGAGGCTACTGCATTAGTGTTTGAGGATGAGTCACTCAGCTACGCCGAACTCAATACACGCGCCAACCAGTTGGCTCACTACCTGATTGGCCTAGGCGTAAAACCTGAGACGCGGGTGGGCATCGCTGTGGAGCGCTCTATCGAAATGGTGGTGGGGCTGCTGGCTATTCTCAAGGCGGGGGGGGCCTATGTGCCGCTGGATCCGGCTTACCCCGCTGAGCGGCTGTCCTATATGGCTGAGGACAGCGGTATCGAGTTGCTGCTCACCCAGCAGCGTTTTCGCGATACGTTGCCGGTAGCTGAGAACTTGAGCGTTATCGAGCTGGATCTGGATAGGCTGGATGTCACGCAATATACCTCGACCAATCCTGAGGTGACGCTGCATGGCGAGCACCTCGCCTATTTGATCTACACTTCGGGCTCCACTGGGCGGCCCAAGGGCGTTGGGGTGAGTCATGGCCCGCTGTCGATGCATCTTCAAGCGATTGGCGCGCGCTATGGACTGACGCCCGAAGACCGGCTACTTCAGTTCGCTTCGATCAGTTTTGACGCCGCTGGGGAACAGTGGTTGCTTCCACTGCTAGCAGGAGCAGCCCTTGTGCTACCACAAGGACGCCATCTAGGAACCGAGACGCTAGCCACTCTGGTGCGGCAGCATGCCGTTAGCGTGCTGTATCTGCCGCCGGCTTATTTACGCCACCTCTATCAAAGCTTGCCGGCAGGTTCCTTGCCGGTGCGCCTATGCATTGCCGGTGGCGAAGCCTGGTCGCGAGATGAGTTTGAGGGAGTTCGTCGAATTTGCCAGCCAGAGCGACTGTTCAATGCCTATGGTCCGGCCGAAACCGTTATCTCGCCGACGCTATGGTCAGACGATGCTGGGTTGGGGCAGTCGCCTCAAGTGCCGATCGGCCAGCCAATTGGGGCACGTAAGGCACTGGTGCTGGATGCCGATCTGAATCTTGTACCGGTCGGCATAGCAGGTGAGCTTTACCTGGGCGGCGCTGGTCTAGCGAGGGGCTATTTGAATCGTACCGACCTTACAGCAGAACGTTTTATCGCTGATCCGTTTGCGCAGGGAGAACGCCTCTACCGTACCGGCGATCTAGTGCGCTGGCGGGAGGATGGCCAGCTTGAGTACCTGGGCCGCCTCGATCACCAGGTTAAGATCCACGGCCTACGTATTGAGCTAGGTGAGATCGAAGCCGAACTACTCTCTCAGCCGACAGTCCACGAGGCGGTAGTGGTAGCGCAAGAAGACTCCACTGGTTCGAGACTGGTGGCCTATGTGGTTCCCCAGGCTGGCAGTGAACTCGATAGCACCTCACTACGTGAGGTGCTGGGGCAACGACTGCCAGACTATATGGTGCCGGGCGTCGTGGTCATGCTCGAAGCACTGCCGCTGAATGCCAACGGCAAGGTGGATCGCAAGGCCCTGCCCAAGCCGGACTTGGCCAGTAACACGCACTATGAGCCGCCCCAGGGAGAGGTGGAAAAAGCGCTGGCGGGAATCTGGTCAGAGGTAATTGGCGTCGAACGTGTGGGCCGTCATGACAACTTCTTTGAGCTGGGGGGGCATTCGCTTCTGGCTCTAAAAGTGCTGGAGCAAATGCGGCACCGGGGCTTGACGGCGCAGGTGCGCACGCTGTTCCAGTGCCCGGAACTGGCGGCCTTCGCCCGGGCATTGACGCAGACATCAGGACAGCAGGAAATCAATATCCCGCCCAATCTGATCCCTCACGATTGTCAGACTCTCCAACCTGAGATGTTGACACTCATCGAGCTCAATGCTGAAGAGATCAGCGCCATCGAAACGGCCGTGCCGGGTGGGGCCAGCAATATCCAGGATATCTACCCGCTAGCACCGTTACAGGAGGGTATTCTATTCCACCACCGGCTACAGGAAGAGGGTGATGCCTATGTCACTCCACGTCTGCTTGGCTTCGACAGCCGAGAACGGCTGGAAGCCTTTATAGCCGGTTTTAATCAGCTGATTGCCCGTCACGATATCCTGCGCACTGCTGTGCTTTGGGAAAACCTGCGTGAGTCGGTTCAGGTGGTTTACCGGCATGCTGAATTAGCCCTCGAATGGCTAAGCGTGGATGGTATCCCATCACAAAGTGTTGCCGAACGGCTGAATGCAGAGGTGGATCCTGAGCGCCATCGCCTCGATGTGCGCCGAGCGCCGATGCTACGGGCGGTGACTGCCTACGATGCTGAGCAAAACCGCTGGCTGTTGCAACTACCTAGCCATCACCTCGTCATGGATCACACCACCCTCGAGCGACTGGTGGAAGAAATAGCCCTGATCCAGCAAGGCCGCGAGGACGCACTGCCCAAGCCGATCCCATTCCGCAACTTCGTAGCGCAGGCGCGTCTGGGGGTAAGTCTGGAAGAGCACGAAGCCTTCTTTAGAGAGCGGTTGGGCGATGTTGAAGAACCGACAGCGCCCTTCGGGCTACTAGACATTCGTGGCGATGGCAGCGATATCGAAGAAGTACGCGTTCCTTTGGCTGCGGAACTAGCCCAGCAGGTGCGGCAGCAGGCGCAGCGCCATGGTGTCAGCACGGCCAGCCTGTTCCACTTGGCCTGGGCGTTGGTGCTAAGCAAAACCACCGGGCGGGACGACGTGGTATTTGGCACAGTGCTGTTCGGCCGTATGCAGGGTACTGAGGGCGCTGAGCGGGCACTAGGGTTGTTTATCAATACGCTTCCGGTGCGTATCAAAATGGCCCAAGGTATCGAGCAGTCCTTACGACAAACCCACGAGTCCCTATCAGCGCTGCTGCATCACGAACACGCTAGCCTTGGTCTTGCGCAGCACTGTAGTGGACTAACTAGTGGCATGCCACTCTTCACCAGTTTACTTAACTATCGCTATAGTGCACCGAAGCACGAAGGTAGTTCCGCTCATATTTGGGAGGGGGTGGAAGTAATAGGCGGCCAGGAGCGTACCAACTACCCGATTGGTATGGCGGTAGATGATCTGGGAGAAGGCTTCCAGCTAGTAGGGCAGGTGAGTCGCACGATTGGTGCACGAAGGTTATGTAATTACATGCAAGCCGCTGTAGCCAGCATGGTGGAAAGCCTGCAAACGGCACCGCAACAAGCGATAAGTGAGTTCAGCCTACTAGGAGAAGAAGAACGGCGTTTATTAAGCGAGTGGGGAGTGAATTCCCACCGGCATCCCGATACTCAGTCAATCCATCAATTGATCGAGCGCCAGGCCGAGGTAACGCCCGAGGCTACTGCATTAGTATTTGAGGAGCAGTCACTCAGCTACGCCGAATTCAATACTCGTGCCAATCGTCTGTCCCACTATTTGATCGGTCTTGGTGTAAAACCGGAGACCCGGGTGGGCATCGCCATGGAGCGCTCCATCGATATGGTGGTGGGCCTCTTGGCGATTCTCAAGTCGGGGGGCGCCTATGTGCCGCTGGATCCCGAGTATCCTTCAGAGCGGCTGGCGTTCATCGCCGAAGATAGTGGCATCGAGCTGCTGCTGACTCAGCACCACTTGCACGAGTCATTGCCGGTAGCGGATGGACTTAGCGTTATCGAGTTGGATCGGCTGGACGTGGCACATCACACCTCTACCAATCCAGCGGTGGCGCTGCACGGTGAGCACCTCGCCTACGTGATTTACACCTCGGGATCCACCGGGCGGCCCAAGGGCGCTGCCATTCGCCATGATGCCTTGACCAACTGCATGGTCTGGATGCAGGAGACCTACCAACTCACCGATACCGATGCAGTACTGCACAAGGCGCCGTTCGGGTTCGACGTGTCGGTATGGGAGATTTTCTGGCCGCTGAGTGTTGGGGCACGCTTGGTGATCGCCCAACCAGGCGACCACCGGGATCCAGAACGCATCATTGAGCTGATTCAGCGGCACGGAGTCACCACGCTTAATTTCGTGCCCTCTATGCTCAAGGCCTTCCTGGCCTATCCTGATGTCAAGGCCAAGACGCGGCTCAAGCATATCATGTGCGGTGGCGAAGCCGTTCCCGCCACTCTACAGCAGGACGTAGCTGAGTGCCTCGACGGCGCCCACCTGCATGACCTCTATGGCCCCACTGAAACCACCATTCATGTCACTCACTGGTGGTGTCGTGATGACGCTCATCGCCAGATCCCCATTGGGCGGCCTATTAGCGGTACCCGCACCTACGTCTTGGATGGTGAGCTCAACCTGGCGCCACCGGGTGTGGCTGGAGAGTTATACCTGGGTGGGATCAGTCTGGCCCGTGGCTATCTCAATCGCAGTGATCTTACGGCGGAGCGCTTTATCGCTGATCCGTTCACAGAGGGCGAGCGCCTCTACCGCACCGGCGATCTGGTGCGGTGGCGGGAGGATGGCCAGCTCGAGTACCTGGGGCGCCTCGACCATCAAGTAAAAATACGTGGCCTACGTATCGAACTGGGGGAGATCGAAGCCGAGCTATTATCCCAGCCAGAGGTTCGCGAAGCGGTAGTGGTAGCTCAGGAAGGTTCTAGCGGCTCTAGGTTAGTCGCTTATGTGGTTCCCCAGGCTAACATCAAGCTCGACACTAGCCCACTACGTGAGGCGCTGGGGCAACGACTGCCGGACTATATGGTGCCGAGCGTTGTGATCCCATTGGAGTCGCTTCCGTTGAATGCCAATGGCAAGGTAGACCGTAAGGCCCTGCCCGTGCCGGATTTGGCCAGTGGCTCGCAGTATGAGCCGCCCCAGGGCGAAGTGGAAGAAGCGATGGCGGAAGTCTGGTCAGAGGTGATTGGTGTCAAATGTGTGGGCCGTCATGACAACTTCTTTGAGCTGGGGGGGCATTCGCTGCTAGCTCTAAAAGTGCTGGAGAAAATGCGGCATCGGGGACTAACGGCGCAGGTACGCACGCTGTTCCAATACCCGGAATTGGCGACCTTTGCCCAGGCACTGACGCAGACATCAGAGCGGCAGGAGGTAATCATCCCGCCCAACCGGATCCCTCAAGATTGTCAGGCTCTCCAGCCTGAGATGCTGCCCTTAATTGAACTCGATGACGAAGAGATCAGCGCCATCGAAGCGGCAGTGCCCGGCGGTACTAGCAATATTCAGGATGTTTATCCGTTGGCACCACTGCAGGAGGGCATTCTCTTCCACCATAGGCTGCAGGAAGAAGGCGATGCCTATGTCACCCCGCGTCTGCTTGGCTTCGACAGCCGAGAACGACTGGGAGCCTTTATAGCCTGTTTCAATAAGCTGATTGCCCGTCATGATATTTTACGTACAGCGGTGTTGTGGGAAAACCTGCGCGAGCCGGTACAGGTGGTATACCGGCATGCCGAATTAGCCCTCGAATGGCTAAACGTGGATGGCGCCTCATCACAAAGCGTTGCCGAACAACTGAATGCGAAAGTGGATCCTGAGCATCATCGCCTTGATGTGCGGCGAGCGCCGATGCTTCGGGCGCTGGCTGCGTACGATGTTAGACAGGATCGATGGCTAATGCAGTTGCCTGGTCATCACTTGGTGATGGATCACACTACCCTTGAGCTACTAGTGGAAGAGATTACCCTGATCCAGCAAGACCGCGAAGATGAATTACCCCAACCGCTCCCATTCCGCAATTTCGTTGCCCAGACCCGACTAGGGGTAAGCCAGAAAGAGCATGAGGCCTTCTTCCGCGAGCGGTTGGGCGATGTTGAAGAACCTACCGCGCCCTTCGGTCTGTTAGACGTTCGCGGCGATGGCAGTGAGATAGAGGAAGTTCGCCTTCCTTTGCCAGTGGAGCTGGCCCAGCAGGTGAGGCAACAGTCACAGCGTTATGGTGTGAGCACGGCTAGCCTGTTCCATTTGGCCTGGGCGTTGGTGCTGAGCAAAACCACTGGGCGGGACGATGTGGTGTTTGGCACCCTGTTATTCGGGCGCATGCAAGGCGCCGAGGGTGCCGAACGGGCTTTGGGGATGTTTATCAATACGCTGCCCATACGTATTAAGACGGGTTCCCAAGGCATCGAGAACTCCCTACGCCAGGCCCACGAGGCCCTGTCTGCGCTGTTGCAACACGAGCATGCGAGCCTCGCCCTGGCGCAACGCTGCAGCGGTCTGCCTGGAAGAACACCGCTGTTCACAACTCTATTTAACTACCGCTATAGCCCGACAAAGGATGAAGACTCTCAGCCTAGCTCGGGCATGATTTTGCTGGATAGTCAGGAGCGCACCAACTACCCGATCACGATGTCGGTGGACGATCTAGGTAACGGCTTTCAGTTGGTAGGGCAGGTGAGCCGTATAGTCGGTGCTCAGCGGCTGTGTGACTATCTGAGTACAGCAATTGCAGGCATCGTAGAAAGTCTGCAAGCTGCATCTCAACAATCATTAAGTGAGATCAGCCTACTCAGAACAGACGAGCAGCAGTTGTTGAGAGAGTGGGGAGAGGATAAGCAACAGTATTCTGACACTTCTCCAGTCCATTATCTGATTGAGCAGCAGGCTTTGGCAACTTCCGAGGTCACGGCAGTAGTATTCGAAGATCAGTCACTTAGCTACGCCGAACTCAACACCCGCGCCAACCGCTTGGCTCATTATCTTATTGGCCTAGGTGTAAGGCCCGAAACCCAGGTGGGTGTCGCCATGGAACGCTCCATCGAGATGGTGGTGGGTCTACTAGCGATTCTCAAGGCGGGTGGCGCCTATGTGCCACTGGATCCGGATTACCCCTCCGAGCGGCTGGCCTATATGGTCGAAGACAGCGGCATCGAGTTGCTTCTCACCCAGCAGCATCTTCGCGATACGTTGCCGATAGCTGAGAGTCTGAGCGTTATCGAGCTGGATCGTCTAGAAGTAGCGCACTATGCCTCGAATAATCCCGGAGTAGCCCTGCATGGTGAGCACCTCGCCTACGTGATTTACACCTCGGGTTCCACCGGGCGACCCAAAGGAGTGGCCAACCGTCACCATGCACTGACTAATCGCTTACGGTGGATGCAGGATGCCTATGGCCTAACGGCTGACGATGCGGTGCTGCAGAAGACGCCCTTCAGCTTCGATGTCTCGGTGTGGGAGTTCTTCTGGCCGCTGATGCAGGGGGGGCGCCTGGTGATGGCGCCGCCGGGAGCCCATCGCGAACCGTCACAATTGGTCGAGCTAATCCGTACCCATGACATCACTACACTGCACTTTGTACCCTCGATGCTGCAGGCCTTCCTGGCCCACGGCGACATCGAGGCCTGCACCAGCCTGACACGCATGGTGTGTAGCGGCGAAGCGCTACCGGCAGAGTTGCAGAATCAGGTATTTGCCCGCTTACCTCAAGTGGCACTCTACAACCTCTATGGCCCCACCGAAGCGGCCATTGATGTTACCCACTGGACTTGCCAAGACGATGGACGCAACCAGGTAGCGATCGGCCAACCGATCGCCGGTATCCGCACTTACGTATTGGATAGCGATCTTAACTTGGCGCCGCCCGGAGTCGCAGGTGAACTCTATCTCGGAGGTATTGGTTTGGCACGGGGCTATCTGCACCGGCCTGACCTTACCGCAGAACGTTTTGTCGCTGATCCGTTTGCGCAGGGCGAACGCCTCTACCGCACCGGCGATCTGGTGCGCTGGCGGGAGGACGGCCAGCTCGAGTACCTGGGCCGCCTTGATCACCAGGTGAAGATACGTGGCTTGCGTATCGAACTAGGCGAGATCGAAGCCGAGCTATTATCTCAGCCGGAGGTTCGCGAGGCGGTGGTGGCCGCCCAGGAAAGCCCCGGCGGTTCGAGGCTGGTCGCTTATGTGGTTCCCCAAGCCGACAGTGAACTCGACACCAGCTCACTACGTGAAACGCTGGGACAAAAGCTACCGGAGTATATGGTACCGGGCATCGTGGTCGCCCTCGAGGCATTGCCGCTGAATGCCAACGGCAAAGTGGATCGCAAGGCCCTGCCCGAGCCGGAGTTGGCCAGTGGCTCGCAGTACGCGCCTCCACAGAGTGCGGTGGAAGAAGCGCTGGCAGACATCTGGTCAGAAATACTGGGCGTCGAAAGGGTGGGCCGCCACGACAACTTCTTCGAGCTGGGGGGCCATTCGTTATTGGCTCTGAAAGTTTTGGAGCAAATGCGGCATCGAGGACTGACGGCAGAGGTGCGCACGCTGTTCCAATGTCCAGAGCTGGCGGCCTTTGCTCAAGCGTTGACGCAGGCACCCGAGCATACTGAGATCACCATCCCACCCAATCTGATTCCTCACTATTGTCAGGCTCTCCAGCCCGAGATGTTGACGCTAATCGAGCTCAATGCCGAAGAACTTCGTGAGATCGAAGCCGCTGTGCCCGGTGGTGTCAGCAATATTCAGGACATCTACCCCCTGGCACCACTGCAGGAGGGCATTCTCTTCCACCACCGGCTGCAAGAAGAAGGCGATACCTATGTGACGCCACGACTACTGGGCTTCGATAGCCGCGAGAGGCTGGAAGCCTTTATTGCCGGTTTTAACCAGCTGATCGCCCGTCACGATATTCTACGTACCGCCGTGCTCTGGGAAGGGCTTCGCGAACCGGTGCAGGTGGTCTGCAGGCATGCAGAATTGGTGCTCGAGTGGCTGGACTTGGATGGTGCCCCATCACAGAGCGTCGCCGAACAACTGAATGCCGAGGTGGATCCTGAGCACCACCGCCTCGATGTTCGCCGGGCCCCCATGCTGCGAGCAGTGGCTGCCCATGATGGCGAACTAGGTCGCTGGCTGCTGCAGCTACCCAGCCACCACCTCGTCCTGGATCACACCACCCTTGAGCTACTGGTGGAAGAAATAGCCCTGATCCAGCAAGGACGCGAGGACGAACTACCCAAGCCGATTCCATTCCGGAACTTCGTGGCGCAGGCTCGGATAGGGGTAAACTCAGACCAACATGAAGCCTTCTTCCGCGAGCAGTTGGGGGATATCGAAGAGCCCACCGCCCCCTTTGGGCTGCTGGAGGTACGTGGCGATGGCCGCGATATCGAAGAAGTGCGCGTTCCTTTGACTGCGGATCTAGCCCAGCGGGTGCGGCAACAGGCCCAGCGCCATGGCGTCAGCACGGCCAGCCTGTTCCACCTGGCCTGGGCCTTGGTGCTGAGCAAAACGACGGGGCGGCACGACGTGGTATTTGGCACCGTTTTGTTCGGCCGAATGCAGGGCATCGCAGGTGCCGAGCGGGCGCTGGGGATGTTTATCAACACCTTGCCGGTGCGCATCAAAACGGGTACTCAAGGTATCGAGCAGTCTTTGCGACAAACCCACGAGGCCCTTTCTGAGCTCATGCATCACGAGCATGCCAGCCTCGGACTGGCTCAGCGATGCAGCGGGTTGTCTGGAGGATCGCCGCTATTCACGAGCATGCTGAACTACCGTTACAGCGCTCTCCAGGAAGAAGGAACGCCCACCCACACCTGGGAAGGGATAGAAGTGCTGAGCGGCCAGGAGCGTACCAACTACCCCATTGGTATGGCGGTAGATGATTCGGGAGAAGGCTTCCAACTAGTAGGGCAAGTGAGCCGTACAATCGGCGCCCAGCGCCTATGTGATTACATGTGCTCGGCCGTGACAGGCATCGTGGAAAGTCTGCAAACGGTACCACGCCAAGCGATCAGTGAGATCAGCCTGCTAGGAAAGGATGAGCATCAGTTGTTGAGCGAGTGGGGAGAGAATGCTCAGCAGTATTCTGACACTTCTCCAGTGCATCAGTTGATAGAGCGACAGGCGGAAGCAACGCCAGAGGCCACGGCTCTCATCTTCGACGATCAGTCGCTCAGCTACGCCGAACTCAATACCCGTGCCAACCAGTTGGCCCATTATCTGATCGGCCTAGGTATACAACCCGAGACCCGTGTGGGCATTGCCATGGAGCGTTCCATAGAGATGGTGGTGGGGCTGCTGGGCATCCTCAAGGCCGGCGGCGTCTATGTGCCGCTGGATCCCGAGTATCCCTTGGAGCGGCTGGCCTTTATCGCCGACGATAGTGGCATCGAGCTGCTGCTGACCCAGCACCACTTGCGCGAGTCCTTGCCGCTAGCGGCTGGCCTTAGCGTTGTTGAGTTGGATCGACTGGACGTGGCACATCACGCCTCTACCGATCCATCGGTAACACTGCACGGCGAGCACCTCGCCTATGTGATCTACACCTCGGGCTCCACCGGGAGACCCAAAGGCGCTGCCATCCGCCATGATGCCTTGACCAACTGCATGGTCTGGATGCAGGAGACCTACCAGCTCACCGATACCGATGCCGTACTGCACAAGGCGCCGTTCGGGTTCGACGTCTCGGTGTGGGAGATTTTCTGGCCGCTGAGTGTCGGGGCACGTTTGGTGATTGCCCAGCCAGGCGACCATCGAGATCCAGAGCGCATCATCGAGCTGATCCAGCGGCACGGCGTCACCACGCTCAACTTTGTGCCCTCCATGCTCAAGGCCTTCCTGGCCTATCCCGACGTCAAAGCCAAGACGCGTCTCAAACATATCATGTGCGGTGGCGAGGCTGTTCCCGCCTCGCTGCAGAAGGACGTGGCGGAGTGTCTCGATGGGGCTAACCTTCACGATCTTTATGGCCCCACCGAAACCACCATTCATGTCACGCACTGGTGGTGCCGTGATGACGATCACCGCCAGATCCCTATTGGGCGGCCCATTAGTGGTACTCGCACCTACATCATGGATGATGACCTTAACCTGGTGCCCCAGGGCGTCGCGGGAGAGTTGTACCTGGGCGGGGTAAGCCTGGCCCGTGGTTATCTCAATCGCAGTGATCTCACGGCGGAGCGTTTTATTGCCGACCCATTCCATGAGGGCGAGCGCCTCTACCGTACCGGTGACCTGGTGCGCTGGCGGGAGGATGGTCAGCTCGAGTACCTGGGCCGCCTCGACCACCAAGTAAAAATCCGCGGTCTGCGGATCGAACTGGGCGAGATCGAAGCCGAACTGCTCGCTCAGCCGGAGATTCGCGAGGCGGTGGTGGTCGCCCAAGAAGGCCCCAATGGCGCCAGGTTGGTGGCCTATGTGGTTCCCCAGGCCGACAGTGAACTCGACACGAGTAAATTACATGATCGACTGGGCCAACAGTTGCCAGACTATATGGTGCCGGGTGTCGTGATCATGCTCGACACACTGCCGCTGAATGCCAACGGTAAGGTGGAGCGCAAAGCATTGCCTGAGCCTCATCCAGGAGAGCCCCGGGATTACGTGACACCTTCCACACCAGAGGCACACCAACTCGCTGAGATTTGGCAGCAAGTGCTGGGCATTGAGCGGGTCGGCGAAACTGATAATTTCTTCGAATTAGGTGGTGATTCTTTGCTAAGCCTAAAAGTAATGAACCATGTGCAAGCGCTGCGGGAACCTAAACTCGACTTCAAGCTATTCGACCTGATGCAGAAGCCGACCATTGCTGATCTGCTGGAAGTGAGGAATCACACTGAGGTTCTGCCCAAAGGGGCTCTCATGCTCAATGGCGAGTGTCGCACTCAGCCGCCGCTATTCTGCATTCATGCCGTGATGGGAACGGTTTTTGACTATCAACCGTTGGCTCGGCGCTTGCAGGGAGTATGCACGGTTTACGGTCTGTCTTGCCGAATGTTGACCGACCCACAGCATCGAGATTCATCACTTGAAACAATGGCTGATGACTATGTGGAGACGATACGCCGCATACAACCCGTGGGGCCCTATCGGCTATTGGGATGGTCTCTTGGTGGAGCATTGGCCGCGATGATCGCGGCACGTCTTGAAGGGGTGGGGCAAGACGTGAGCCAACTGGCTTTGATAGATCCCTATGTACCTGGCGGTGGTCTGCATAGCGAGGATAGCTGGCAGCGAGATTTTGCAAACTTTGCATCGGTTATATTGCCAAGTGTTTCGCTTGAAGCTCGGGATGGTAAGGAGGAGAGCAAGGAGGAACCGAGTGAGGAGGAGGTTGCCCTTAAGCTGTCGAAGCTAATGGCGTCATTCGATGCATATGGTCGTGAGGGTTACGCAACATTGGGTAGCGAGGAGCTTGCTAGAATATTCTGCGTGGCGCGGCATTTGAAGTACCTTTCACTACAGCTTGATGCCTTGCCTGCATTGGACTGTGACGTGGACTGCTGGTGGGAATCGAAAAGAGGTTGGGAAGAGCGACAGGCGTTAGCGAACCAGTTAAATCGAATCCCGAGAACCTCAATTGAAACTCCCCATGACCACTTCTCAATTGTTGGGGATGAGGATCTGATATCTCAGGTGGAGGAGCTACTGGAAGCAAGTGCTCATCGGTATATCGGTGAGCAGGTGCCAGCTTGAGTAAAGGTTTTATGACCTCTTGCCTATAGAATAACTGTAGCGGCATGCCGCTACAGTTATTTCATCTATAGTATTCTACTTGCGTGAACTGGTTAGGATGAAAGTAAAAAAAGTATGCTCATTAAAATTGTGTCTATCATAGGGCTTTCACCAAGGCATTGGCAAAGCGTTGAGCGGAGGGGAGGGCACCCGCTATCCAGAAAGAAGACGACAAAACAACAGAATCTCCTTGCTGGACACTGGGGAGGTAACGCCACATGCCGCTAGTCTCGATATTATTTTCTATACCTATGGGGAATGCACTTTCGATGACAATCAGTCTCGCTTCTTCCACATTGAAAAGCTCTCTGATGCTTACTAGTGAATAGCCCCACTGATTGGTTTTTTCTGTCCATGCATTGCTTAAATTTAACTGCCGAAGCACCTCCTGAAACATACTATTCTCGCCATATACTCGGACATAGTGCTCATTTACTAGTTGAATAACTAGCAGTGGTGGCTGTGAGCTTAGGTTACTTCGCAATTCTTCAAGATGAGATCGTGTGTCCATAATTAGCTGTTCCGCTACAGCTTTTTGATCGACTGATACACCAATTTCAAGAGCAAATGCATCAAAGCTTGACCACAGACGGCCACTCCTATTTCCGACATAAGGATAAGATTGGATGATGGTATAAGGTGCAATGTTAGCTAACCTTTGCCCGAGGCGAACTTGGCTAGGAGACAGAAGGATATGATGAGGTTCGATGCTGCTTAGTAGTTCCATGTTTGGAAATGTCTGTGTTCCAATATCTATGATGTCGACATCTTTGTAGTTATCGCCAGTCCATTTATGGAAGGCTGCGGTATTGCCCAATGAGACAGCGCTAGGATCAAGAGAGAGAAGTGTTTCTGCAATTGTCCAGTCAAAGACTGCAACAGATGGAGGCAATTTAGTTGCCAGTGCTGGGTTAGTGGTTAAAATAAAACCAACTAAATAAACAGGGGTACGCCAAGACCTAGGCAGAAATCGTAAAAAACTCACAGCGAACTCCTTTAGAAAAAATAAAAATTCCCAAAAAAAGACTGATTAAATATTAGTGTATAAAAAATGATAGATACTCACTATCAAAAATTCAGCCCTACCTAAGCAGGGCCGAATAAAATACATGTAAATCGAGATGTTGGGGAGTGCTATGCTGATTTTTTAAAAGTCATATTTCATCGTCATCATGAAATTGCGTGGTGCACCGTAGTAGTTATGTCGGGTTTCTCCCCGAACTGAGGAGTAATACTCTTTGTCGGTTAGGTTGTTGCCGTTAAAAGAGATATCCAAGTTCTCATTGACTCGATAGCCGACCATGGCTGACACGGTGGTATAGCCTCCTTGCTCTATACGCGTATCTCCGCTTTCGGCATAAACACTGCTGACTGTATTTATGCCAGCACCAAGGCGCCAGCCCTGATTTGGATTATCGCTGAATCGATAGCGTGACCATAGGTTGAAGTTATGCTCCGGCGTGTCCGGCGAGAGTGTGAGTCCTTCCGAATTAGCATCTCTTACGAACTCTGTCTGTGTATAGGCATAACCAGCGCTGAGATCCCAGCGAGGCAACAGTTCGCCGCTAACTTCTAGCTCGAAGCCTTCACTTTTTGCTTCGCCGATAGGAATCGAGAAGCCAGGATTATTAGGATCAGAATATGCGCGATTGGTGTCTTCGATACGGAAAACTGCAGCATGCCAGTTCAAGCTACCCTCGGCATGTGAGCCTTTAATACCGGCCTCGTATTGCTCACCCTCTCTTGGCTTGATAGGGTTGCCGTCACTTCCTACAGCCGTTTGTGGCTCAAAAATGCCAGTGTAGCTTGTGTATAAGTTGAGCCCTTCGTTGAGGCGATAGATCAATCCTGCGTAGGGGATAAACTCAGTGCCATCATCACCGGACGTTTCACCACCAAGAAAGTTATTGGTTTCCCACCAATTTATACGGCCACCAAGCGCAAGTGTAAAATCATCCATAAGATTGAATCGAAACTGGCCGTAAGAGGCATATTGTTCGATATTAAGCTCAGTCCTACCAGGTGTGCCATCGAAATCTGGTTCTGTACGGTTATGTATTGGGTCAAACAGATTCTGAGGAAGATATTGAGGGTCGCCGAAGACCCATTGATTACTTAGCTCACTACTCTGATAGCTGGTGCCGAATACGGCTTCATGAGTTGCTCCAGCTAGTTGGAATGGGGTGCTAAACTGGGCCTCCAAATAATCGTCCTGCTTCTCCAGATCCCAAGCGATCTGACGAATCGCAAACTCGCCGGTATTTTGATCAGCGACTAGAACTCCTTCACTACTTTTTCTTAGGCTTGCATCGCGATCCAAACGATTAGCTTTAAAGACTATTTCGCCTCCATTAGCTAGGCGATGCTCAAGTTCTATAAAATAGCGTTGTGCGTCTCCTGTCTGCTTATCCCAGTCAGATCCGATATAGGTAGAGCGGTCTACATTGGGTAGAGTGCCATCACTGTAAGCTGGTAATCCAGAGTGCGGTCTAAACTCTTCATCTTGCACAGTAACGCCCATTGACAGTGTCGTTTCGGGAGACAAGTCAAACTCAAGCGTGCCATAGCCGATTTGGTTCTCTGAGTAAACGTGATCAATAAAAGAGTCTCGATCATCGTAGACACCGACGAAACGGCCCCGTACTTGCCCTTCGCTGTCTAACGCGCCGGTAACATCAACAACACCCCGATAGGCATCGTCCGTACCTGCAGAAATAGATACAGAGGCTTGGCTCTCAGCTAAAGCACGCTTACGAACTAGGTTGATAGTGCCGCCGGGTTCGCCGGCGCCATGGAGAATGCCCGCAGGTCCGCGCAATACTTCAATTCGATCAAGTAGTGCGGGGTCAAATACTCCGGCACTTTCCCAGGCACTGCCCGCGCTCTGAACAGGACTGCCATCCATAAGGAAGGAATCAATATTATAGCCTCGAGCCTTGATAACATACTGATTAGGACCGTACTCATTTACGGTGATGCCTGTGACATTTCGTAGGGCCTCAGACAGCGTGGTAGTCCCTTGATCATCGAGGCGATCTCGTGTAACAACGCTAATAGATTGCGGCGTTTCCTGCACAGATTGTGAAACTAAGCCAATGCTAGTGCTTTCGCTAGTGTAGGAATTGCTGTTTTCGGTCATGCCGTAGGGCAGGCGATCCCCGGTGACAGTGAGTGTAGACAGCTCGCTGCCATCATTGTCAATCGAGTGGTTTGTCGACGTAGCATTTTGCTGAGCAAGCACAGCTGCCGACGTACTGCAGGCAGCAACAGCAATGGCGGCCGTAAGCCACCGCTTGCGGAAAGTGGGTTGGTTCACGAATGTTCTCCTTAAATGAGGTTCATTTTAATTTTGTGTAAATCTTAATTGTTATTGTTTGCATTATGAGTATATGAACCCCGAAGTCAACATCAAGTGAGCCTCGGGGTGGCCGAGCACTATGGCGCGGTGACTTCTTGCTTACAGGGCGAGGATGCATATAAGGCAGTTTTCTGATCTAGTGCAGCACAAATCTCACTTGTCCTGGCTGCCAAAATCGACAGCAGGGTATCGCTTAAACCATGGGTGGGCTCGCAGCTGCCTTGCAGGAAAATAGCCGGTTTGAACTCAGGCTTGGTATAGAGCTGATAGCGGCGATTGACGGCAAAATCGGGCAGGTAGTCCGCCACCGGAGCCAGCAGCCGTTTATGGGTGTCGCGTACATAGCCGGTGGCTAACACTACGGCGTCGTAACGGGTGATATCCGTATGGCCAGTCTCCAAATCACGCACTTTGAGCTCGACGCCTTCAGGGCCTGCTTCACTGCCGATCACCTCATGGCGGCGGCGGAAGCGGTGGCGGGCCTGGCCGGTGACTTTTTGCTGGTAGAACACATCGTAAATCTCCTGAATCAGTGCCAAATCAGGGGCCGAGTAGTTGGTGCTTTTGTACTCCTGCAGTAGTGCTTCCCGCTGGCCGGTGGGGTTGTTGAACACGTAGTCGGTGTACTCGGGGTTGAAGATTTCGTTAACGAAGGGGCTATCATCCGAGGGTTTGAAGGCCCAGGCTCGACTGATCAGATCCACCTGGATGCCTTCACGGCCGTGCAGATCCAGGAAGATCTCAGCCGCGCTCTGGCCCGCACCAATTACGGCGATGCGTTTGGGGGCGTATTGCTTTGCCAGCTCTCTGAGGTAGTGGCTGGAGTGGAAGACCCTTGGGTCGTCTTTTAGCCCGGTGAAGCACTCCGGCACGTTGGGCGCCCCGCCCACGCTGATCACCAGTGAGCGGGTGAGCCTTTCCTGTACCGCGCCGCTCTCATCCCGTGAGCGAACGCGAAGGTAGGCGACCTCGTCGCTGTCCGTTTCGGGCAGTACTTCAAATACCTCCTCTCCATAGGCGCACTGGTGTTCAAAGTGGCTGGCCGTCCAGCTCAGGTAATCATTGAATTCGTGACGGCTGGGGAAGAAGGTCTGCAGATTGATGAAGTCCTGCAGGCGGCCTTTGCTGTGCAGATAGTTAAGGAAGCTGAAGCGGCTTTTAGGGTTACGTGGCGTGACCAAATCTTTCAGGAAAGAGATCTGCATATGGGCGTTGTCCAGCAGCATATGCGGGTGCCAGGCAAAGCAGGGTTGGCGCTCAATGAACAAGGCATCCTTCGCTTGCCCTGTCTGACGATGTTCGTCGAGCGCAATGGCCAGGGCAATGTTGGAGGGGCCGAAGCCGATGCCGATCAAGTCATGAATATGCATAAGGGTCCTCGTGGCTGACGTGTTTATAAGGTGAAGCGTGGGTCGGGTCGTGGCGCTGACCCAGGGTGGGGCGGCAGCGGAATCCAGCTGCGCTCGTTGAAGAAGTGTTCGCGAAGCTGCATGCCGAGCATGGCCCGCTTATGGGGGAAATCGAACGCCTTGACGTGGGCGTAACCGCACTGGGCAAGGTTGCGCAGCATTTTGGCGTTATCCACCCGGGGTTCGATCACCAGGCGCTGAGTGCGGCAGTCATCGAGAAACAGATAGTGCGAGAGGGAGGGCATCCAGGCCGCCACATATGGCCGCCCTCGAAAAGCCGCTTCGCCGATGAGTACGTGCCAGCCGCGGTCAAAGTCATCGGCTGCGTAATAGGCACCGATGCGATCCTCCTTGGCCCAATAGGTCTCGAAATAGCCGAAGGGCTCGCCGTCGATACAGCCGATCAGCGGTAACACGCTGGGGTTTTGCAGGGTGCTCTCTAGCCGCTCGCGGTGCTGTTCCAGGTCGCCCTGCTCCTCCCAGAAGTGGGCGACGACCGGGTCGTTCATCCAGCGGTTGAAGCGTTCCAGGTCGAGCGCCAGGTCAAGCACGCGAAAGCTCACCGTGGCATCGAGCCAGGGAATATGGCGCTGATAGACCGTGCCACTGGGGCGCGGTGGGCGGCGTGGATGGCGTTTTCCATTCGTAAGGATCGGCTGCTGGGGGTAGGCGCGCAGGGAGGGGGAGGTAAGCCAAAGGGTGGGCAGCTGCCAAAATAGCTCCGCGTAGGCCCAGAGTTCTCCCTGGTTATCTTTCACGGCGATGCCGGCGGCACACAGGTTGGCATGCACGACGCTGGGTAAGCGAAGGCGTATCGCCACAGTGGCCGGGTGAAAGGTAAACGCCCCTTCGATCGCCGCGAGCAACGCCGGGAGTGGGGGGGCGGAGCGCTGCGGCCAGCGCAGCGTCAAGGTGTTGCTATCGTCCTCCAATGACCACTCAAGACGTTCTTGATCACCCTTGACGAGCAGTGACTGCGTGGTGGCATTCGCAATGACGTGATAGCCCACGCCCTCGGGACGTGAGAGCAACGCGGCTTCCGCGGGGCTTTCATAAGATGCGTCTACCTGTGTTTGTGCCTGGACAGAACGGGACACCGCAAAGCTCCTATCGATGAGAACGGATCAAACAAGGAACAGCCGTCGACATCACCTGCCATGGGCCGGTATGACGGACTTCTTTATCTAAGGACGAATGAGAATGAGGCTTGTTTACGTAATGGTGGGTTAACTTTTTGCGGGAGCGATTCGTCTTTAGAGGTAGCTGTCGGTTTTCAATGGGCTTCCAATCGCTTTCCAACGAGGTGAATGTGCTTTCCTATCTGTTTCGTCGAACCCGCGGGCTGATGACCGCCGCTGCCTTGGCCAGTATTCTCTCGGGACTTTTCAGCGTGCTGCTGATTGCCCAAATCAATGCGGCGTTGACCGGCGATGCCGCCAGCCGTGCCGACTCTCATGTCAACCCTGCCTGGGTCTTTGCGGGCATTGCCGTGGCGTTGATGCTCTGTCGCATGGTGTCGACGGCGCTGTTTGAGCGATTGGGGCAGCGTGCTCTGGCCGAGTTGCGCAGTTTTGTCGCCCAGTGTGTGGCCGAAACCCCCTTTGCTCGGTTCGAGCGTGTGGGCAGTGCGCGGATCCAGTCGGCACTCACCGAGCACAGCAACAACGTGGCGGTACTGTTTGTTAGCTTGCCGGTGATTTTGACCAATACGGTCATCGTGGTGGGGTGCTTGGGCTACCTGGCAATGCTCTCATGGCAGGTGTTCCTGTTTGCTTTAGGCGTGATTGGGCTGGGGGCTGTTGGCTACCATCTGGTTCATTTACGCGCTATTCGTTACCTCCAGAGTGCCTCGTCCGAGCAGGATCGCCTGTTTGGACATTTCCGTGCGCTGACCGATGGTGCGAAAGAGCTGCGTCTGCACCGGCGCAAGAGCCGGGTCTTCATGGATCGGGTACTCGGCGAGTCGGTTGAAGGCGTGCGGCGATTGCGTACCCGTGGCATGTCGCTGTTCGTGATCTCGACCAGCTGGGGGCAGTTTCTGATGTACGCCTTCATCGGGCTGGTGCTGTTTGGATTGGCGGATGATGGGCCTAATCAAACCCAGATCATGACCGGTTTTGCCCTGGTGTTCGTGTTCATGGTGACGCCCCTTGAAGGTTTGTTGATCAATATTCCGCGGATCAACATGGCGCGGGTGGCCGCTAGCCGAATCGATGAGATCACCCGCGAGATGCCCCAAGGCCAGGAGAAGCAAACATCACCTCCGGTGCCGGATTTTCAGCGGCTCGAGTTGCGTGACGTGACCCACCAGTACTACCACGAGCAGAGCGATGACTTTTTCGAGCTGGGGCCGATCAACCTTGACTTCACACCGGGGGAAGTGGTGTTCCTGGTGGGGGGCAACGGTAGCGGTAAGACCACGCTGGCCAAAGTAGTGGTGGGGCTTTACCCGCCGGAAGGTGGCGAGGTATTGCTCAATGGCGAGCGGGTCGAAGCGGATGGCTGGGATGCCTACCGGCAGCTCTTCTCGGTGGTGTTCTCGGACTTCCATCTCTTTGAGCGCCTGTTAGAGGCACCGCGTGATGGCCTGGACGAGGAAGGCAACCGCCTGCTGGCCAAGTTGCACCTGCAGCACAAGGTGCGGGTTGAAAACGGTGCGTTTACCACCCAAGCACTCTCCCAGGGCCAGCGTAAGCGTCTGGCGCTTGTCGTGTCCTACCTTGAGGATCGGCCCTTCTTGGTGTTTGACGAGTGGGCGGCGGATCAGGATCCGTTATTCAAAGAGGTGTTTTACTGCGAGGTGTTGCCCGAGCTAAAACGCATGGGCAAAGCGGTGCTGGTGATCACCCACGATGACCGCTATTTCCACCTCGCGGATCGGTTGGTGCGGCTAGAGAGTGGCAAGCTGTTGGCGGCTGGGCAAACGACTGACGAGCAGTCGATTGGCGCGGAGGTGGGAGCTTCAGAGGAAGATGTCAAAATAGGGAGTATCGATTAAACTGTACAGGTAACCGAGGAGAGGTGATCATGAATACCCAGCTAGATCCTATCGTTTCGGAATTCGAGACGCAGGAACAAGCCGATAGCTATGATCGTTGGCTCAAGGCCAAAGTTCAGCGCAGCATCGACAACCCGGGCCAAGGAATGCCTCATGACCAAGTTATGACCAAGGTTGATGCGATCATCGCCGACGCGGAGCAACGCCAACGCGGCGGAGTTTCGTGAGCCTGCCTATCCACTGGCATGACGAGGCGATTAACGACTTGTTTGAGCTTGTCGTATACATCGCCGAGCGCGATCCTCAAGCCGCCCGGCGGCTGCGTATTCGTATTGAAGCAGCTGTCTCCTCAGTGGCTGAACACCCCTACTTACACCAAGTGGGCCGCTTGCCGGGTACGCGAGAAATTGTTGCTCACCCAAACTTTATCGTGGTCTACCAAGTGACGGATCGCATTGAGGTCATATCAGTGGTTCACTCTCGCCAAAATTATCCCTGACGCCTACTCGCCGCTCATACGAACTGCTAACCCAGAGTCTCCACCTCAAAGGCCACCATTTGGCGCTGGACGCTGGAAAATTCGAGCCGGTCAGATAAATGGGTTTGCCGGAGGCGTCATGTCTGTCAGTGCTTAAACATGCCATTCAGGCTAGTGGCGAAGAGCACCTCTCCTTAGCACTATGACGCTGAGCGAGTTCCTCATCAGAGTATGCGCCTTCATCTAATGACTTCTTAAGCTCTTACCTGCCACTTCCCCCCACCATACGCGCCAGTACCTTGTCCTTGAGCCAGAACCTATGAATCAGCGCCATGGCGATATGGCCGATGATTAATCCACATAGCAGCCACGAGAGTGGGCCGTGAAGCAGATCGGCGGGGGCGATCATCCAGGGGATCTCGCGCTCTGCTTCGGGCAGTAGCTCCATGCCATAAAAGCGTAGCGCCCCGCCGCGGCCGACCTGGCGTAGTATGGCGAAAGCGGGTAGCCACAGCAGCAGCGCGTAAAAGGTGATATGCACCAGGCGCGCGATGCGACCTCCCCACCCAGGCGGCTGCGCAGGCCGCCGCTTGCGGTTGAGCCATGCCCAGCCAAGGCGCGCCAGCGTCACGATGAGAATCAGAAACCCTAACGAGCCATGAGGCCCGATGCTGGCCAGGAAAAGCGTGATAGCGTTTTCGCCCATCCCACGCCAAGCCAGCAACACGGTGAATTGCAGCGTGACCAGCGCGGCGGTCAGCCAGTGAAGTATACGGCTGATTCGTCCATAGCGGTTGGGGCTGTCTCGCCAGCCAATAGGCGTCTGAGCTGGCTGGCTAGTGAGACCCTTGTTTGACGCCGTGTCGTTTGCCATTTCCTTAACCATTGGCCTTTCCCTGCCTCCAGTAGCCCATGCTGGTGACGTACTGCTTGGGGAGCCCGCACTCGTTGACCAAGTAGCGGCGCAGCTTCATGGCGACCTTGGTTTCAGCGGCAATCCAGGCGTAGAAGGGCGCGCTGTCGTCCAGAGTGGCGGGTTCCCAGAGGGGGCCGTCCTCATCGTCGCTTTCATCGTGGGTCGTGGCGCTGGTAGTGGGGGTGGCAGGCGCACCACCTAGCGCTTGAATTTCCCGATGCAAATCGATATCGCGTAGCGCTCTCATCAGCAGCTCCCCGTGCCGACAACTGGGCTCGGTGTCGCGGGCCAGCCAGTGTAGCTTAGCGGCTTGGGGGAGCGACTGAACGTCGTCGAGGTGGGGCACTTCGAGCAGCGCTTCGACCTTGGGTTTGAGCGGCAGGTCATCGAGGGTTTCCAGAATACCGGCAGCAGCGGGGAGGGCGGTTTCATCGGCGATGAGTAGAATACGGCGCACACCCTGGGGCGGTTTCCACTCGTAACCTTGCGCTGGGCCTTCTGCCGTGGCGTCGGGGGCCGTCATGGCAAGCCGGTCACCGGGCTGGGCATGCATGGCCCAGCGTGAGGCGGGGCCATTGTCGCCGTGGAGCACGAATTCGACATCGACTTCAGCGTTCTCTGGGCGTAGGGCGCGGATGGTGTAGGTGCGCGCGGCGGGGCGCTGTGTATCGGGCAGTGCGCGATAAGCGCCGTACCAGTCGTGCTCTTCCAGCTTGGCGATTTCGAACAGCGGGTCGAGGCTGCCACCGTCTTTGGGAAAGAACAGTTTGACGCGTTGATCCGGCGCGTAGGTCGCCATGTAGCCAACGTCTGGGCCCGTAAAGGTGAACTTGACGAGCGAGGCACTGACCTGGGTGCGTCTGGCTAGGGTGATATCGAAAAGCCGATAGCTCGGTTTGGCTGCCATGATGGGGTTCCTCATGCGGAGACATAAATCAAGGGGTCAATTGTAGTGCTAATTATTATCATTTAGAATCTTCGACAGTCATTCAAGCGCTCATTTCCATCCACTCGTTTGCTTATATCCTAAGGTCACTCCCATGACGCAGCCGCCTACTCACGCTCTTTTGGTGAATCGTCCCGCCACCACCAACGGAGGGGTCTCATGCTAGGCGCTGCTCAACGAATGGGAGGAATGACCCCCGCGAAAGCTTGTCTGTTGCTGAGCCTGCCGATGGTCGTGCTGTTTTGGGTCGGCCTAGAGAGCCAAGGCGGTTTTGCGCTGGGCCTAGAGGCATTAGTGGCCCCTTCTTTCGAGAATGTCGACGAGCTTCTGCTCCATTACGCCTGGTGGCCGCGCCTCTCGATCGCGCTGTTGGCCGGGGGCGGTTTGGGGCTGGCGGGCGTGCTCATGCAGCAGGTGCTGCGCAACCCGTTGGCGTCACCCACCACGTTGGGGGTGGCATCGGGCGCTAATCTGGCGCTGATGACCGCTACCTTGCTGGCGCCAGGGCTGCTGGTGGTGGGGCGTGAGTGGGTCGCCTTGTCGGGTGGCGCGCTAGCGGTGGGGCTGGTGTTCCTGCTCTCCTGGCGGCGCGGTTTGGCCCCTGTTGTGGTGGTGTTGGCGGGCCTGGTCGTTAATTTATACCTGGGCGCACTCTCCACCGCGCTGTTGCTGTTTAACCACGAGGCGCTTTCCGGGCTGCTGATTTGGGGCGCGGGATCGCTGGCGCAAAACGGTTGGGACGGCGTGGCGACTCTCTGGCCGCGGCTGGCAATTAGCTGTGTCGCCGCTTGGTTTTTGCTGCGCCCTCTGGCGGTGCTGGAACTGGACGATGCCAGCGCCAAGAGCCTAGGGGTATCGCTGACTTACCTACGCTTTGCGGGCATGGGGCTGGCGGTGTTCATTACCGGCAGCATCGTCAGCGTGGTGGGGATCATCGGCTTCATTGGCTTGGCTGCACCCAACATCGTACGCATGGCGGGGGCGCGTCGATTGAGGTCGCGGCTGATATGGTCGACGCTATTGGGGGCGGTACTGCTGGCGACCACGGATCTGCTGCTGCAGCAGTTCGGGGGCATGGTGGCAGCCTTTATTCCCACCGGAGCGATTACCGGTGCCCTAGGGGCACCGCTGTTGATGTGGCTGATTCCGCGCTTGAAATTGCAAGGCGACCAACCGCCAAAAGGGGCGGGAGTGTTCGCCCATCGTCACCCGGCGCCTTCCCGCTTGGCCGCTGGTTTGCTCCTCGCGCTACTAGGCGCCACGCTGCTTGGTCTGCTCGTTGGCCAAGGTGTCGATGGCTGGTATTGGCTGTCGCCGGATAACTGGAACGTGATGCAGTGGCGCCTGCCGCGAGTGATGGCGGCCGCCGCCAGCGGGTTGATGCTGGCGATTGCCGGAACGATTCTTCAGCGCCTTTCGGCCAACCCCATGGCCAGCCCTGAAGTCTTAGGTATTAGCGGTGGTTGTGCCATTGCGCTGATTCTGGGGATTTTCCTGCTGCCCGCGCCGACCAACTTCACGTTGATCGGGGTCGGCACCCTGGGCGCTTTTGCGACGCTGTTGGTATTGGTGGGGATTAACCGTAAAAGCGGCTATCTCCCCGAGCGTTTGCTGCTCACCGGGGTGGCCGTCAGCGCTCTGTTTGATGCGGTGCGCAGCGTGATGCTGGCAGGCGGTGACCCGCGTGGCCAGCAGGTGATCGCCTGGCTGGCGGGCTCCACCTACTACGTGGATATCACCAACGCCGTGGTGGTCGGGGGCATTGCCGCCGTACTGGCGCTCGTCACGCTGCCTTTTACCCGCTGGCTGGATATCCTGCCACTGGGCGCAGCGACGGCCAAGGCGCTTGGCGTCACGCTCAACCGCGCGCGTTTAGCGCTGCTACTGCTCGTTGCACTGCTCACCGCTTGCGCCACCTTGGTGGTGGGGCCGTTATCGTTTATTGGTTTGTTAGCACCGCACATGGCCCGCTTGGTCGGCTTCTCGCGCGCGGGCCAGCATCTGTTAGGGGCGGCGTTGATCGGTATGCTGCTGATGGTGCTGGCGGACTGGGTCGGCCGTCAGATCATTTTCCCTTATGAGATACCGGCTGGCTTGGTCGCCTCCTTGATTGGCGGTGCTTATTTCATGTGGGGGCTGCGGCGGCTATGAGGTGTGTGGCGACCAAACCAAGTGAGCTTTGGGCGACAGCGAACCCTGCGGAGGCGCTGATAGCGCTGTACCGCCAGCCGCCGCTGGAGAACCTGAAAGCTCCAGCGTTTGGTCCGCCTGACGAACCGACGCTGGCAGCCTCTGCATTGCTGGATCGAGGCTTCTTGAGTGAGCAACTGGCGCGCTATGGCCGTAGCCACGGTGACCATGCTGACGGCAAAGCCATTGCGTCGATTTGGTCGAAATTTCACTTCAGCAGTGTCGCGATCCCGACGCTTGTGGCCAATCTGCTACTGGGCTACGAGTTGCCATTGGCTGGAGATGAGTTGCGGTTGGCGGTTGGCGATCAGGGCCAGACCGCGCGTATCTGGCTGCCCCATGGGGGCGTGCCATTGTCGTCCAGCGCACCCCAGGCGCGATTTTGTCGTTTATTCGATGACCATTGCGCGCCGCTGATCGAGCTGCTGGCGGTGATCTCGGGACTCTCTGCCAAAGTGTTCTGGAGCAACCTGGGGCACTACGTTGAATTTGTGGGCAAGGCCTGCTCGCGGCACCCGGAGTTTTCGGCTGCCGGTGACCCACTGTTGGATTATCTCGATACCAAGACGCTTCCCGATGGGCGGCGAAACCCTCTTTATCAGCCGGTGCGTTATCTGGAACTGGGGGGTGAGACACCGTCCAGGGTGAGACGACTCTGCTGTATCAAGTATCGGCTGCCCGGCGAGCCGCTTTGCGGCGGCTGCCCGCTCAAACCTGAGAACAAGCCGAGCAAGCAACGCCGTTAGGAGAGCATGGCCGATCGAGCGAAAGTAGTGGCCAAAGATGACCGATTTTCATTAGAAAAAATAATGCCTCATTAGCAGTATGATTTTTGGTAATCAGTACGCTCCGTTACTTTATTGCCAGTGAATCGCGGATACTGATAAAGAGGACGGGGTAATGTGGGAAAGCTACCTAACGGGGTTAGTGGTGTGTGGCGGCATCATCATGGCGATTGGGGCGCAGAACGCTTACGTGCTGGGGCTGGCCGTTCGCCGCGAATACCACTGGTGGTCGGCGGGGCTGTGCATGAGTGCGGATGTC
The DNA here is from genome assembly GCF_024124725.1 of Halomonas sp. Ps84H-12. Taxonomy (NCBI): domain Bacteria; kingdom Pseudomonadati; phylum Pseudomonadota; class Gammaproteobacteria; order Oceanospirillales; family Halomonadaceae; genus Halomonas; species Halomonas sp. Ps84H-12. The sequence continues at coordinate 79,903 of NZ_JAMXSJ010000002.1, forward strand.
GTGCTACTGACGGCCGGCATGTTTGGTGCCAGCGCATTTTTGCTCACCATGCCGAGCGCCATGGAAGCCATGCGCTGGGTGGGCGTGCTGTTCTTGAGTTGGCTGGCGGCACAAGCGCTATGGCGTGCAGTCAGCGGCCGTGAAGGCTTGAAAGTCAACGGCGTCAAAGCCCGCAGCCTGCGCAGTGTGCTGCTGGCGACACTAGCGGTGACGGTGCTCAACCCGCAGGTCTACCTCGATACGCTGCTGCTGATTCCCGCCATTGGTGCCCAGCAGGAGAGTGCTGGCGTGTTCGTCGCGGGGGCGTCGACAGCGTCGATTCTCTGGTTCAGCCTGTTGGCCTGGGGCGGGGCGGCGCTATCGCCATGGCTCTCCCGTCCCGGCGCATGGCGCACCATCGATGGGCTGATCGGCCTGATGATGGCGGCCATCGCAGTGCACCTTGCGTTCGACTCGGTACTGTTTTAAGCAACGTGTTTAAGCAACGTGCAAGAAACGCATCCTCCGGCTACGCCTGATCGAAGTAGCGCTGGACGATGGTCAGCACTTGTTCGATATCGTCGTCGCTAATGTCTCGATGCACGACCATGCGCGTAGCGTAAAGAAGTTCTATCAGCACGCCATTCGCCTTGAGCCACTTAGCCAACGGCGCGACATGCGCTGGGTCGATGCGCACGAATACCATATTGGTGGCCTGGGAGGTCACCTCGATGGCGGAAAAGGCTGCCAAACCTTCGGCCAAGCGTGCCGCACGACGGTGGTCGTGAGCCAAATCTGCCACGTGGTGATCCAGGGCGTGCTGGCAGGCGGCAGCGATGAGGCCTGCTTGGCGCATACCGCCACCCACGACCTTTCGCCAACGTCGAGCCCGGTCGATCAATGCCTGAGAGCCCACCAGTGCCGAGCCCATGGGCGTGCCTAACCCCTTCGAGAAGCATAGCGACACGCTGTCGAAAGGCTGACAAAGCTGTTTGAGAGAGGTGTCCGTGGCCACGGCGGCATTGAATAGCCGGGCACCGTCTAGGTGGGTAGCCAGGCCGTGTTCTCGGGCCAGCGCGGTGGCCTGCTGCACGTACTCGGCAGGCAGTACCTTGCCACCTATGGTGTTCTCCAGCGCCAAGAGCCGAGTACGGGCAAAGTGGAAGTCATCGGCCTTGACGGCGGCGGCGATTTTGTCGAGGGGCAGGCTGCCGTCTGGTGCGTTTTCGATCGGCTGGGGTTGAATGCTGCCCAATACCGCGGCACCGCCCCCTTCGTAGCGATAGGTGTGGGCGTTCTGGCCGACGATGTACTCATCACCCCGCTCGCAGTGGGCCATCAAAGCCACCAGGTTGCTCTGGGTGCCGCTGGGGAAAAGCAGCGCCGCTTCTTTACCCGCACGCTCGGCCAGCGTGGCTTGAAAGGCGTTCACCGTCGGGTCGTCGCCCCATACGTCGTCGCCCAGCGGGGCCGCCATCATGGCGTCTCGCATGGCGGCGGTAGGGCGTGTCACCGTATCGCTTCTTAAATCAATCTTCATGGAACGACTCCTGGTTGAGGCAGAGACAGGGCACGCTGCCAATCATCCACTATGGTTAATGGGTGCGACACCCAACGTTTATCTGCCCGGTCTGACCGTATGGCAATCCAGCATAGGCAATAAGATGGATCTTAAAAGTGGTTATCCGTTCTGGACGGTAAAAAATGGATTATTGACCCCTTTTCCGCAGCTTAACCAGGATTTGCAAGCGGAAACAGTGATTATTGGCGGCGGTATTACCGGCGCTTTGATCGCCGATGAGCTAAGCCGCCACGGCCATCGCGTCGTAGTGCTCGAGAGGCGTGATGTAGGGTGGGGAAGCTCTGCGGCCAGTACCGCGCTACTGCAGTATGAAATCGACACCCATATGGTGCATTTGGCCGAGCAGTACGGTGAGGCCAATGCCGTGATGGCCTATCGAAGCTGCGCCGAGGCGATTGTCTCGCTAGAGCGCTTGGCTGCCGAGCTGGGTAATGTCGCTTTCAGTCGCCAGAAGAGCCTCTACTTCGCGAGCCAAGAAGCGGATGTCGACGCGTTGAAGGCTGAGCTTGCGATGCGCAAGCGCTTCGGCTTCGATGTCGCTTGGCTGGAACAGCGTGCGATTGAGGCTGACTACGGCTTTTCAGCGCCAGGGGCGATCCTGTCCTCGTTGGCCGCCCGTATCGACCCATATCGCATGGCATATCACTTACTGGAAAACGTCGTCCGTCGGGGCAGCCAAGTGTTCGATCGCACCCAGGTGGAGCAGCTGATAACTGATGACGACGGCGTCAACGTTCGGCTTCGCAATGGGGCTACGCTGCGTTGCCAACAGGTCATTATCGCTTCTGGATACGAAAGCCAAACGTGGTTGCCAGCGCCAGTGGCTGCCAATCGTAGTAGCTATGCGTTTGTGACCGACCCCTTGCCTAGCGAGGTATTGGGCAAGCTGGGACACACGCTGGTGTGGGAGTCCGCACGACCGTATCTCTATCTGCGTTCCACGCAAGAAGGGCGGTTATTGATCGGCGGAGAGGATGACGATGAAGACATTGCCGAGCGTCGGGACGCACGGGTGATGGAAAAAGCGCGAACGCTGGCGGCCAAGGTAGAAACACTGTGGCCTGACCTTGAGATCAATCCGACGTTTTGCTGGGGTGGCACGTTCGCGGAAACCGACGACGGTTTGCCCTATTTCGGACCTCACGAGTCGCTAGGTCCCCGAGTGCATTTCGCCATGGCCTACGGCGGTAACGGCATCACGTATAGCATGATAGGTGCCCAACTGCTGCGTGCACTGATCGAAGGTCGCGAGCACCCCCTTGGGGCGTTGTTCTCCTTGCAGCGAGAGCCTTCGATGGCGTCAACGCGCCGTTAATAAAACGCTACACTACGAGGGCTAACACACCCAGTTGCGTCAACCCCGTCGTTAAAATGACTGACCTGCCACATTGCCCGTGTGATGGCATTGTCTCGTTTGATGAATTAAGAGAGTGTCGACCATGAGTCCCGCTTTGTTCCTTCGTGCCCTGGAGCGCAATGATTTGCGCTTCGTCCATGAACTCAATAACAACCAGAGCATCATGTCGTACTGGTTCGAGGAGCCTTACGAATCCTTCGATGAACTCGAAGAGCTGTACAACAAGCATATCCACGACAACGCCGAACGGCGTTTCGTAGCAGAAGACAGCGCCGGTAACGCGATTGGTTTGGTGGAACTGATCGAAATCGACTACATCCACCGCAGCGCCGAGTTTCAGATCATCATTACCCCAGAGCACCAGGGCAAAGGGTTCGCACGCTCACTGATTCGCCAAGCGCTGCACTACTCCTTCACGATTTTGAATCTGCACAAGGTCTACTTGATCGTAGCGGTACAGAACGTCAAAGCGATCCATCTCTACGAGGAGAGCGGGTTCATCGAAGAGGGCCACTTGGTTCAGGAATTCTTCATCAACGGCCAATACCGTGACGTCAAACGTATGTATATCCTGCAGGAGACGTATCTGGCGCAGTTGAATCAGCAGCCCATTGAAGAGGGCGGTTGGGAGTCATGACACCCCACGTCTTGGTCGTTTGCCAAAGGCGCTGACCAAGACGTAGTCAGTGCCTTACTGCTGGCGCATATAGGCAGCGAGGGCGTCGAACGCGGCGCGTTGCTGCTGCGCGCGTTTTGCCCAGACTTCCATGACGTCGACTTCCATGGCCGCATTATGAGTAATGGCATCCTTCATGGCGAACACTCCTGGTGCAGAGGTAGAGGAATCGTTTTTGTTATACGCAGCTTGCTTTGTGCAGTGCAGTAAGATAGCTGTGATATGAATATTAGGCGCTTTTGCAGAGCGTTTCTAGTCCAAAAGATGTAAGTGATTTGCCATGTCGCGTAAGAAATAGCTTACAAAAAGGGGCGTCAATACGAAGATGCTTGTTAGATCATTGAATGGAAAAGGTTTTCATAATATAAAAAAGCCGACACGCTGTGTCGGCTTTGCAGGTTATCTTTTCGTCTAAGTAGGCAAATACAGGCGCATAAGCGCTGGCTATCCGTAAAAATCGGCGATGGCATCGTTGGCGGCGCGCAGCCAATACGCCTGACATTGCCAAAACGCTAGCACCTCATCGCTCACGGGTGTGATGACGCTCGAGTTGGTCATCGCAGGGTCCTCCTATAGGGCACCCTTTTCAGTGTAGACCCATTTATGCTGCGACGCAGCATAGTGTGCTACTCTCTGACCGCCCGGCAAAACTCATCGTCTCGGTCTAGGCTTGGTGGTGGACGTGCCATTTCCCCCGCGAAAGGAGTCGCACATGAGCGCAAACGTTGCTGAGATCATCGTCGAAACCCTGCAAAGCGCCGGCGCCAAGCGCTGCTATGGTGTGGTGGGCGATACGTTGAACCACTTTACGGACGCCCTACGGCAAAGTGACATCCAGTGGGTGGGCGTTCGCCACGAGGAAGTCGGTGGTTTTGCCGCCGGTGGCGAAGCCTATATGACACAGGAGCTAGCGCTCTGCGCAGGCTCCTGTGGCCCTGGTAGCCTGCACTTCGTGAACGGCTTGTTCGATGCGCATCGCAATGGTTCACCTGTCGTGCTTATCGCCTCGCAAATCGCGCTAGGCGAAACGGGCAGCCAGTTCCCTCAGGAAGTCGATCAGAGCGCCATTTTCAAGCAGTACAGCGTGTTTTGCGAAACCGTCGTCTCCGCCGAGCAGGCGCGGCGCATGGCCGCGTTAGCCGCCCAAGCGGCGCTCGCCAGAGGTGGCGTTGCGGTCCTTATCGTGCCGGGTGATGTGATGACCCAAACCCCGGAGAATCAGCTGGGCTATCGCACGCACCGGTTTAGCTACTCGGTACGCCCGACGGCAGAGTCGCTAGTGCCCGCCGTCGAGCAGCTCAATAAAGGCGGCAACATCACTATTTTTGCAGGCGCTGGCTGCGACGATGCGCGGGAGCAGGTGATCGCGCTTGCCGAAAAGCTGCAAGCACCGATTGCCTGGACATCCCGGGCAAAAGATTTCATGGAGCACGACAATCCCTATCACGTGGGAATGACGGGCGTTTATGGTCTTGAAGGCGGCTACCATGCAGTGGCCGAGTGCGACACGCTGCTGCTAATCGGCTGTAATTTCGCGTTCACTCAGTTCTATCCGGAGCGCGCCACGATCATTCAGGTAGATCGAGATCCCGCACAAATTGGCAAGCGCTATCCGGTGGACGTGGGCATCGTCGGCAGTACGCGGGATACCTGCGAGGCGCTCGTTCAAGTCGTCAAGGAAAATACGCGCAGTCACTGGCTAGAGAAGTGCCGCAAGCGCTACGCCAAGTCGTTGGAAAAGTCTGCCCATGGAAGTCATGATAGCCAAGTGATCCACCCACAAGAGCTGACGTTGGCGATTGACCGTCACGCGGCAGAGAACGCACTGTTTACGGCAGACACCGGCAGTGTCAACGTATGGATGCTGCGCCATATTCACGCCTCCCAGCAGCGCCGCACCCTCGCGAGCTTGCAGCATGGCACCATGGCCAATGCGTATCCTCAGGCTTTGGGTATTCAGCTCGCGCATCCCCATCGCCAAGTCATTGCGATGTGCGGGGATGGCGGGTTAACCATGCTGATGGGGGATTTATTGACCCTAGTACAGCAGCAAATTCCGCTAAAAATCGTCGTGTATAACAACAGCTCCTTGAGCTTTGTGGAGTTAGAACAAAAAGTAGAGGGAATGCTCGATGCCTACACCGAGCTCGAAAACCCCAACTTTGGCGAGGTTGCCGCTGCCATGGGATTATGGGGCCGCCGAGTCGAGCAAGAAGACGAGCTGGACGTCGCGATTAGCCAGTGGCTCGCCCAGCCGGGGCCTGCCTTGTTGGATGTGGTGGTGAATCCCATGGAGCTGGTGATGCCGCCCAAGGTCGAGGCCGGGCAGGTCGCCTCGACCGCCCTCTACTCCGCTAAAGCCGTGTTGAGCGGGCGCATGGATGAGGTCGTTCACTTAGTCAAAAGCAACTTCTTGAAACGCTAGCGGGTTATCGCATGCTATGTTGGCAGTGGCGCATGACACACTGACAATATCAAGAGCAATGCTATGACGCTAACGCCAGCTATTCATCACTATGACCGTTGGGTGAGTACCCCCAACGGTCGTTTATTTACGCGCACTTGGGAACCAGATCGAATACGATCAGAGGTTCCTATCCTACTGTTTCACGACTCTCTCGGATGCGTGGATTTGTGGCGCAACTTCCCCGAAGCATTATGCGCAGCAACGCGGCAACGGGTCATTGCCTATGACCGGCTCGGCTTTGGCCGCTCCGATGCATCTTCAATACCATTGCCGCTCAGTTTTATCGACGATGAAGCGAGGGGCAACTTTGCGGCCATCTGTCATGCGCTACAGGTGACTCGCTTTATTGCGTTAGGCCATAGCGTGGGTGGCTGTATGGCCGTGCACTGCGCCGGGTATTATTTTTCGCAGTGCCAGGGGCTCGTCACCATCGCCGCCCAAGCGTTCAATGAAAATCGCACGCGACAAGGGATCGAAGAGGCAAAAGCGACGTTTCAGACGCCGGAACAGTTCGCTAAGCTGGTCAAGTACCACGGCAACAAAGCCCGTTGGGTGTTCGATGCCTGGACGGATACTTGGCTAAGCCCCGAATTTGCGGCGTGGTCCCTCACTCCTGCGCTTGAACGTGTGCGGTGCCCTACGCTCGTGCTACATGGCGAGAAGGATGAATACGGCTCTCACCGTCAGCCTGAACGCATTGCCCGCTACACCCAAGGCCCAGCCCACTGCGAAATGTTGCCCGGCATCGGTCATGTGCCACACCGGCAGGCCGAAGCCGTCGTGGTGGAGTTCATCCGTCAGTTTATTTCTCGCCTTGACGATTGACGACCCGATACCAAGCCCATGTAGGCATCACGTGAGACGTTCTATGCGTTTAAGAGTCTTATCCGATCTTCATTTAGAGCATTTTGATGGTCACCGCGAGCTGCCCCCTGCCGACGCGGATGTGGTGGTGCTGGCAGGGGATATTCATCGAAGAGCAGAAGGGCTGGCGTGGGCACGCCAGCAGTTTCCCGACCTGCCGATTCTCTACGTGCCGGGCAACCATGAGTTCTATGGCACCTGCATGCCGCTGCTGCGCCAAGAGTTAGCGCTGGAAGCCGCTCGGTATGATATCGAACTGCTGGATAATCGCTGCGTGACCCTACGAGGCGTGCGCTTTTATGGCACCACGCTATGGACGGATTTCGCGCTTTATGCCGATGACCCCACACGCAACCCTGCCGATACTGAGTCTAAAGCGCTGCGTTACATGCCTGATTTTCGCATCATTACCACGGCCCCCGGCCAAGTGTTCACGCCTCAAGCCAGCCAATACATGCACCGGGAAGCACTGACGTGGCTGCAAGATGAACTCCAACAAGCTTTTGATGGCCCCCGCGTGGTGATTACACACCATGCGCCCTTACATCGCTGTATTCCAGAGCAGTACTTAGGCGATTCGTTGTCCCCAGCCTTTGCCTCCCACTTGCCGCACTTAATGGGCAAGATGGATCTCTGGATCCATGGTCACGTTCACGAGCCGGTGGATACGTGGTGCGATGGCACCCGCGTTATCGCCAACCCGGGCGGTTATCCAGAGGAGTTTTCGCCGCCGCTGTTTCGACCTGATTGGGTGGTCACGGTAGGTGAATAAGGGCTGAAATGACGCGCTGCTCTATAACCTAGCTACACTCCTACTTGTGACGATGACAGTTGCTCATATAACCACAGGGAGTGAAAGGCCATGGAATTATTAGAAACGGTGCTAGGGCCACTTCGCGACGGCCTTTATGCCGTCATGATGCCCATCAGCAACTTTATCTGGAGCTATATCCTGGTATACCTGCTACTGGGAGCAGGTCTGCTGTTCACGATCATGACGCGCGGGATGCAGTTTCGCATGTTTCGGCACATGGCCCACGTGACCTTTACCGCGCGCGGAGCGGGAGATGGCATCAGTGGTTTTCAGGCATTCGCGACCTCCATGGCGGCGCGGGTCGGAACCGGTAATTTGGCGGGTGTCGCTCTGGCACTATGGATTGGCGGGCCGGGAGCGATTTTTTGGATGTGGGTGACGGCTCTGGTGGGGTTTGCGACCTCGTTTATCGAGTCGACATTGGCGCAGGTGTACAAGCACCGCAACGAAGATGGGGTCTTTCGCGGCGGCCCTGCGTTCTATATCGAGCGCTGTCTGGGTTGGCGCTGGCTGGGGTCGCTGTTTGCGGTGTTTTTGATCATTGCCTACGGACTGGCGTTCAACGCGGCGCAATCCAACACCATTGCGCAGGGGATGAGCGGTGCCTTTGGCATTCCTAACTGGCTGACCGGGGTGGTGATTGCGGCACTGGCAGGTGTCGTGATCTACGGCGGGTTAAAGTCGGTGGCACGCACGGCTGAGAAAATCGTACCGGTCATGGCCATTGCCTACCTGCTGGTGGCGCTATGGATTCTGTTTGCCAACCTCTCCGCCGTGCCCGACATGCTGTCGTTGATCGTGATGAGTGCCTTTGGGTTAGGCCCGGCGGTCGGGGGCGCGGCGGGTTACGCCATCAAGGCCGCCATGGAAAACGGCATCAAGCGCGGCCTCTTTTCTAACGAGGCCGGTATGGGCTCGACCCCCAATGCGGCGGCCCAGGCCACTGTGAAGCATCCAGCAGCCCAGGGGTTAGTGCAATCCTTTGGGGTGTTTGTCGATACCATCGTGATTTGTAGCTGCACGGCGGTGGTGATTCTGCTTTCCGGTGTTTATGAACGGCTGCTATCCGAGTCGCCGGGGGAGAGCATCGAGGGCATCCAGCTCACCCAAGACGCCATGGTGGATCATCTAGGAGGCTTTGGTGAGATCTTTATTGCCATTGCCATACTGTTTTTTGCCTTTACCTCGATTTTGGCCAACTTCTCCTTCTCTTCGGTAAACATCGAATACCTGTTCCGCCGCCACGCCAAAAAAGCGGTGGGCGCATTCAAGATCGTTATCATCGCCATGGTGTTGCTGGGCTCTGTCGCTGAACTCAGCGTGGTCTGGGATTTTGCCGACCTCGCCATGGGCCTGATGGCCACGACCAACCTGTTTGCCATTCTACTGATGGCGCCGATTGCGGTCTCGGTGTTGAAGGATTACGAACGCCAGCGGCGACAGGGCATCGAGGAACCGCTGTTCGACCCCGCCATACTCAAAAATCCAGAGCTAGTGGATGAGGATGTGTGGCCGGTGAGAGAGGCTAAAGAAGCGGATAGATAAAGCGAATAGATAAAAAGTGTGACGAGCGGCCTTTTCGCTATCGCAAAAGGCCGCTTTTTTTAATCTGCTAACTCGCCAACTCAATAAACTCTTTGGCTCTAGGATCTTGTATGTAGGAGACGTTAATACGTATCCAGGGAGTGGGTTGATGATCCGCAAAGAACAGGTGGCCCGGTGACAGTGTCACTGAGCACCTCTCGGCCAGTTCAGTTAGCGCTTCAGGCGTCATATCGACCGGAGGTTTAGCCCACACAAACATTCCTCCAGCCGGTTCGGTATGGATCGCCCAGTTTGCCTTTTTAAGCATGTTTAGCGCCAACGCCATTTGGTAGGAAAGCTTGCCACGAAGCCGCTCGGCCAGCTTTCGGTAGCTGCCGTTCTGGAGCATCGTAGTGACCACTTGCTCTGCAAAGCGAGATGCGGAAATGCTGGTCAGCATCTTAATATCGACCAAGCGTTGTACCCGTGAAAGGGGGCAAGCTATAAACCCTACCCGCAGCGAAGAAGAGAGGCTTTTGGAGAAACTGCCCAGGTAGAACACACGATTCAAGCCGTCTAATGCAGCTAGGCGAGTCGTTGGTGCGTGCTGAAAATCCGCGTAGATATCATCCTCAACGATCTGAAAGTCGTGCTGTTGGGCGAGTTGCAGCACCCGATGAGCTACTGCTGGGGTAATCGTGCTACCGGTAGGGTTATGAAACACGCTGTTGATATAAAATAGTTTGGGCTGGAACTGAGCCAACAACGCTTCCAGACGCTCAATGTCTGGCCCATCTGCTAGCCGCGGTACGCCAACCACATGTATGCGTTGCAAGCGCAACAGGCCGAACAGATTGTAATAGCCTGGCGATTCTACGAAGACAACATCGCCGGGCTCAAGCAGCATTCGAACCAAAAGATCGAGTGAATGGCTACCACCGCCGGTCATGACTATTTGCTGGGCGTTGGCGTTAATCGCCAATGGGCGCAGGCGTTCCTGTATTAAATCACGTAAATCCTGCGGCCCTTGAGGAGTGCTGTACTCGAAAATTCCCGAACGGCTTTTACGTGCCACTTGGCGAATGGCGTGGGTTAGGTCGTCTCCCTCTCGCCAATCGCTTGGCAGCCAGCCGCACCCCAACTTGAGCGTGTGCTCATTAGCATTGAAAAGCCCCCACAGCCCGTTGGTGACCTCTTCCAGGCCGTTCGTGGCTGCTGGCTGTGATATTAGTGCTGCCGCGCTATCCGCGATGTAAAACCCTGAACCGGGCCGTGAGCGTACTAAGCCCGCAGCGACCAGTCGCTCGTAAGCTTCAATCACGGCATTACGGCTAATGTTATGGGTCGCCGCCAAGCGACGAATTGAGGGTAAACGGCGGCCTCCGCCAGCACCATGTGCTGCGATCCAGGCGCGAGCACCCGTCTCAATCTGTTGGGCGATAGGGGTAGGGGAGTCGCGGTTAACCTTGAGCTTCATAGTGGACCCTGTGGCTCACAACGGTTCTCCACAGTCTTTCTTTAAAACTGTGCTGTAAAACTGTTCTCGAAAAGGGCGGAACAGTGTCTTGAAACTGGTTGCCAAGTGTATCTTACCGGTGATCGGCAAGCGTGGGAGCTTAGTGGTTCAAATATCTGCTTATTTAGGATAACGCTATGAACCGCGCTTTACCTCGAGCCACTGTCCGCAGTGCTGTTTATCTAGCCTTTGCGCTGTGCATGATTACCACAGCGGTTAATTTACAGGCTCCGCTCTACGATGCACTCGCTGCGCGCGACGGCTTGGGCGTTGGGGCGACAACGATCGCCTTTGCCTGCTACGTAGTGGGTGTCTTGCCGGTTCTGCTGGGTTTAAACGGACTGGCAGATCGAGTGGGGTGCAAGCCATTAATCATGGCCGCGCTACTGCTAAGTCTAATGGCGACTGCAACGACCTTAATAGCCCCCAGTTTGGTGGCACTAGGAGTAGCCCGCTTTCTACTGGGCATCAGCATGGGGCTGACGTCGGCAGTCGCGCCTGCTTATATGCAACTGCTCGTGAGCCGGGAGGATAACCGTGTTGCCACCAACTACGTAACGGCCAGCACCTCGCTGGGTTTTGGTCTGGGAGCCGCGGTCACTAGCCTGTTTCTCTTCCATACCACCAGCATGTCGCCCCCCAGTTTATGGATTTATATGGCTGCCGCGACGCTGGCGCTTATGGCGGTTTCTACTCTGGGGGATACCCCACCGAGTGCCAATAAACGCTCTTTGCTGCGTTTGCCAAGCTTCCCCCGGGGTACTTTCGCCTTCGGGCTAGCCATTTTACTGGCATGGGCAACAGTAGGGTTAGTGATTGCGATACTCCCTTCCGCCCTGCAGCGCCACGGTTTATCTGTCTGGAGCGGATTCGCCACGTTTGGTATTTGCAGTTGCGGTGTGCTGTTTCAGCCTTGGGCAAGAAAGTTGACACCACGCAGTGCAACGCTACTGGGGCTGGCCATTTTGCCAATGGCCTATACGCTAATCGCCTGGGGTGCTGTTCAAGGCTATCTATCGGCAGTGCTGGTGGGAACGGTTGCCGCCAGCAGCGCTTGCTACGGGTTTATCTACCTGGGTGGGTTGAGTGGCGTGTTAGCAGCGGGCGAGGCTGCTGTTTCTCAGGCCAGCGCCGGTTACTTTTTGATGGCATATATTGGTTTCAGTCTCCCGGTGATCATGACCGGATTACTCATTGATGCAGTCGGTCATGTTCTGGCGTTGTCTCTGTTTGGATTAGCCCTCTTGGGCGGTGTGATGATAACGGCGCTGTTGCTGCGCCGCTCGCTGTAGTCCGTTAAGCATTATTAGTTGGCGAGGAGGCGTGTGTATCCACCAGCAGCCCACAAGAGGGCGCTGCCCAGCGGTTGTCAGCGGTGAACACCACGTCGCACACCACGGGCGAGTAGTAGCGACGCACTTCTTCATCGATGCGCTGACGCAGCGCGTCCTGGTTCGCCAGGGTCGCTTCGGGCAGATCCTTGGGGAGTACCACGTGGACGATGACGTAGAGTAGGCGGCCGGGTCGCACCATACGCACGCGCACTTCCAGGGTATCGATATCGGCAAGGCCACGGGCAACGGCTTGGCGCACTGGTTCAGCGACGGCTTCTTCCGGAGTTTTGTTGAGCAGCTCTCTTAGCGCTTGCGATGCCATGCGCACGGGCACTCCCAGGCAGAGCACCACCACTGCAATCACCAATACGGAATCCACATAGGGCAACACCGCTCGCCAGCCGAGATGCTCAAACAGCATCACTAGGCAAAAAGCCGCCAGTACGGCTCCTGAAATCACACTATTGACCAGCCAGTTGAATTTGTCGGCGGCCACCAAGGGGCTACTGACATGGCGTTGACTACGCTGCATGACCCAGGCAGTGAGCGAGCAGGCGGCGGTCGCGAACAGCGCATAAATCACCGCAAGCCCTGCGGAAATTTCTCGCCCACCGGTAAGCAGTGCGGCCACGGCATCCACCAGTGCGAAGATCGATACCCCAAAAATCAGCAAACCTTTGCATAAATTAACCAACGACTCGAAGTAGCTGTAGCCAAAGGGGTACGACTCGCTATCTGGGCGGCTGGCAAGCTTGCTGACCTTGATGGTCACCAGCGCTACGCTAAAGTAGATAAGATTGAACAAGCCATCCAATAGGATGGCCTGGGAGTTCGAGGCCAAGGTGGCCACGATACCGGCACAGCCAATGAGCAGCGCCATGAAGGCGGAAAAGGCTAACGTACTGGATTCTGTCTTCACGAACGTATGGCTCCCATGCCTAGCGAATCAAGAGGCTGGGAAGCATAGCAACATCAAGGTGGGAAATGTCAGTGGTTTATACCACAGTAAAATAACGCCGCTTGGCGGCGGCGCTATTTACTGGTGAGTCTATTAGCCCTCAATCCATACTTCATCGCCCTTAAAACCCACGCGCCAGACGCGTAGCTGTTGGCTGTCGTCCTCCAGGCACTGCCCATCTTCCAAGCGGAAGTGCTGTTTGTAGATCGGAGAGGCCACCGCGGGGCTGCCCTTGATATCGCCGACGATGCCACGGGCAATCACATAAGCCTTCGAGAAAGGATCGAAGTGGTCCAGGGCATAGAGTTCTTGCGCGTGGCCGGGCAAATAGAACAGCGCCACTTGGGCGGGGCCTTCCGGTGTGCTCAGCCATGCGGCAACGCCGGAAAAGGCCACGAGGTCTGCTCTGGTGCAGAGCGGCTGCCAAGTGTCGTTGTGGTTCGATAGTTTGAGTGCGGTGGCGGTCATGGTCGTCCTCGATTCGGTGGTCACTGGGTTAAGCAGGGCGTAGCTGGCCGCGCTCGGAGGTCATGATGATGGAAGGGTCGGGCCGTGCATCGTTCACGAAGTTTCTAAAACGCTTGAGCTTTTCCGGGTCGCTGATGGCGTTGGCCCACTCGCACTGGTAGCTATCCACCACATGCTGCATTTGGCGCTCCAGCTCATCGTTGATACCCAGGCTGTCTTCCAGAATCACCTCCTTCAGGTAGTCCAGGCCGCCTTCCAGGTTTTCCCGCCATACCGAGGTGCGCTGCAAGCGGTCGGCGGTGCGTACGTAGAACATCAAAAAGCGGTCGATGGTGCGGTAGAGTTGCTCGTCATCTAAATCGGTGGCGAAGAGTTCCGCATGGCGGGGGCGCATGCCGCCGTTGCCGCACACGTAGAGGTTCCAGCCGTTTTCGGTGGCGATAATGCCAATGTCTTTGCTCTGCGCTTCGGCGCACTCCCGGGTACAGCCGGAAACTCCGAACTTGATCTTGTGCGGTGCGCGCAGGCCCTTGTAACGGTTCTCTAACTGAATCGCCATGCCCACGCTGTCCTGTACGCCGTAGCGGCACCAGGTACTGCCGACGCAAGATTTCACGGTGCGCAGCGACTTGCCGTAGGCGTGGCCGGTCTCAAAGCCTGCTTCAATCAGTTCGCCCCAAATGGCCGGCAGGTCTTCCAGCCGTGCGCCGAACAGGTCGATGCGCTGGCCGCCGGTAATCTTGGTGTAGAGCTGGTACTTCTGGGCCACTTGCCCCAGCACCACCAGCTTGTCAGGGGTAATTTCACCGCCCGCAATGCGCGGCACCACCGAGTAGGTGCCGTTTTTCTGCATATTGGCCATGAAGGTGTCGTTGGTGTCCTGCAGCGGCACGTGGGCGGCATCGGTAATTGGTTCGTTGAAGCAGGAGGCGAGAATCGAGGCCACCGCCGGTTTGCAGATATCGCAGCCCAGGCGATGCGTCTCGGCATTGCCGTGCTTCTCCATTAGCTCGCTAAATGTCTTGATGCCTTCGACACGTACGATGTCGTAAAGCCCTTGGCGGGTATGGGCGAAGTGCTCGCAGATCGATTTATCCACTTCGACGCCACGGGCTTCCAATTCGTGATCCACCACGCTTTTGAGCAGCGCCGCGCAGCCGCCGCAGCCGGTGCTGGCTTTGGTGGCGCCTTTAACGCTGCCAAGGTCAGCCGCGCCCGCGTCGATGGCACTGCAGATGCTGCCTTTGGTCACATTGTGGCAGGAGCAGATCATCGCCGTTTCCGGCAAGGCATCCGGCCCCAGCGCCGGTGCAGCACCGCTTTGTTGCGGCAGAATGAGCGATGCGGGTTCCTTAGGCAGCTCGATGCCGTTGGCGTAGTACTGCAACAGCGTGTCATACACACTGTTATCGCCCACCAGCATGGCCCCCAGCAGCTTCTTACCGTCGCTGGTGACGACCAGTTTGCGGTAGACCTGAGTGAGCGGGTCGAGGTAGCGGAACATGCGGGCGCCAGGATTTTGATTGCCGTGGGCATCGCCAATAGAGCCGACATCCACGCCCAACAGTTTTAGTTTGGTGCTCATATCGGCACCGCTAAAACAAATATCGCCCCCCGTCAGCGTGGCGACGGCCGTTTTGGCCATTTGGTAGCCAGGCGCCACGAGGCCGAAGATACTCTGATTCCACAGCGCTACTTCGCCGATGGCGAGGATGTTCGGGTCGCTGGTGCGACACTGGTCGTCGATCACCACGCCGCCGCGCTCGCCGATGCTCAAGCCGCACTCTCGGGCGAGCGTATCCTGGGGGCGAATACCGGCGGAAAAGACGATCAGGTCGGTTTCTAGCACTTTGTCGTCTTGGAAGACCATCCGCAGGCGGCTGTTGTCGCCGGGTTCAATACGCTGTGTGGCCCGCTCGGTGAGTACCTGAACGCCCAGGGCTTCGATTTTCTCTTTCAGCAGCTCGCCGCCTTCGCTATCTACCTGCATGGGCATCAGTCGTGGGGCGAACTCCACCACAGCGGTGTCCAGGTTCAGTCCGCGCAGCGCGTTGGCGGCTTCCAAACCGAGCAAGCCGCCACCCACGACCACGCCGTTGGTGGCGTTTTTGGCCGCTGCCTGAATGGCATCCAAGTCATCCAGGGTGCGGTAAACCAAGCAGCCTTCGCTGTCGTTGCCGGGAATGGGCGGCACAAAGGGAAAGGAGCCGGTGGCCAGCACGAGCTGGTCATACGCGTAGTGGCCCTGTTCGGTCACCACCAGTTGCTGTTCGCGGTCAATCGCGGTGACCGCTTCGCCGCTGCGTAGTTGAATGCCGTGGGTGTGGTAGTAATCGGCGTTGCACAGTGCCAGTGACTCCGCATCGCGGCCGCTAAAGTACTCGGATAAGTGCACGCGATCATAGGCGCGGTGGCGCTCTTCGCCAAACATCGTCACCTCAAACTCCGCCAGCGCGCCGCTTTCTACGAGCTGCTCGGCAAAATGGTGGCCGACCATGCCGTTGCCTACAATGATCAACTTTTGCGTGTTGGAAGACGTGGTTGGAGTAGACATTGTGTGATTCACCATAGCTAAGCCGCCTCACGGGTGAGAGATAAAGGGGATGACAGGGTGTCGAGAGGGTTATCGAAATGGTTGTCGAGCGCTGTTTGGGCATCGGTTGCGCCAAACAGCAACAGGTGGCGGCACGCGGTGAGATCGGTCGCGGCCAGCGCCTGCTCGAAATACCAGGGGCCGTGGCGGGTATCGCCATACAGCACCGCGCCGATAAGGCGGCCTTGATGGAGCAGCAGGCGGCAGTAGTCGCCGGTTTCCGGGTCTTGGTAACGAAGCTCTTCGTGCTTAGCGGCGGCCTCGGTGGGGCCAAAGGCAAACAGGCTGACACCGCTGACCTTGAGTTTGGTGGCCGTGGGGGCTTCTTGATACGCCGCTGGCGTTTCACCACACAGCACGGCAGCCAGCACCTCCACCTGCCGCCAAATGGGTTCCACCAGCCCGTAAGTGTGCTGCTCGAACTGGCAGCATTCGCCCAGCGCATAAATGTGGTCGTCTGAGGTGGTGAGGTGCCCATCCACCACAATGGCGCGGTCGAACATAAGCCCGCTTTGCTGGCCTAGCTCCGCATTGGGGGTAATACCCGCCGCGACAATCACGCTGTCGGCAGCTAGCTTCCGGCCATCGCTTAGTGTGACCGACTGCACCTGCCCGTGGCCGTTACCCTCCAAGGCAGCAAGCGATGCGCCGGTTTCAATGATGATGCCACGCTCGCGCAGCGTGGCTTCCAGCAATTGGGCGGCGGTGGTGTCTAGCTGGCGGTTCATCAACCGCTCGCTGCGCTGTAAAACGCTGACGGTGAGCGCGCTACCGCCGCGTTTGCGCAGCCCTTCAGCGGCTTCCAATCCAAGTAAGCCGCCGCCAATCACCACGGCGTTGCCGCCTTGCTGAGCAATAGCTTCTAAGGCGTCGGCATCGCGCAGGTCACGAAACGTATGAACACCGTCAAGCGTGATGCCAGGCACCGCTGGCAGCGTGGGGCGCGAGCCAGTGGCCATCACTAATCGGTCATAGCTTAAGATGTCGCCGCGATGCGTGAGGAGCAGGCGGCGTTCGCGGTCGATGGAGGTCACGCGGTCGCCAAGCGTCAGTGTGATGTTGTTATCGGCGTACCAGGAGGCGTCTTGCAGAGTGAGCGCCTCGGGCGCCAGTTCGCCCGCCAGTAAAGGAGAGAGCAAAATGCGGTTATAGGCAGGTACCGGCTCCTCACCCACCACTGTGATACGGCGGGGGCGCTGCGGATGGTTAACCAGCGCTTCAAGTAGTCGGTGGCAAGCCATGCCGTTACCGATAATGACGAGGTGTTCGTTCGGTGAGCACCGGGAAGCGGTTTCCATAGGTAGCTCCTGTGGTTGAAGCATAATGTTCAGCAAATAAAAAAACGCCCCTGACACAGCCCTTTCAAGAAGGGAGTATCAGGGGCGTCGTTGCCCGTTAGCGTCGTTGATAACGCGCAGCAACCGCCGTTGGCTGCCGAGCTGTCTTATCTTATGGTGAGCAAAAAGCCCGCCAGCTTTTGCCGTCGGTGGATTTAATTCAGCCTAATCAGGGTATTAAGCGTTTTTGAGGAGGCGGCAGGCCGCTCATGGTTAGCTAGGTTTGCCCCACTTTGGTGCTTAAGCGGCGGTTAATGCACTCTCTTCAGCCGCTTATTCGACAAAGAGCATTCCTTTGGCGAGTAGTAGAAATGCAGGCTGCGTTTATAAATTATTGTTTATTAATTATTTTAATGGTTTTAGCGCAGCGTGGGCGCAGGGTTTGCAGTTATTCCAGTAACAAGCAACAACGGCTCAGTGCAGGGTCTTTGCCCATAACGATCACAACGACTAATCGCGTCGAATAACGCTAAACGCAGCAAACCACTGATGAGTACGGCACGTGACGTGCCCCTGTGACAACGGCGTCCAGGCAAGCCTCTTGAGAGAGGCTGGCTTGGGCGCTTTTTGCTTTTTAGCGCCGGAGGAAACTGCCATGCCACAGGCCAATCGGCTCGCCCGAACCACCTGCCCCTACTGCGGCGTCGGCTGCGGCGTGACTGCAACGCTTGAAAGCGGCCAGCTCATTGCCGTCGAGGGGGACCGCGAGCACCCAGCCAACTACGGCCGCCTATGTGTGAAAGGCACCGCGCTGCACGAAACGCTCGGCGCACAGGGGCGCTTGCTGATGCCCCGCGTGGATGGACAGGAGGTCTCCTGGGAGCAAGCACTCACCGCCACCGCCGAACGCTTGCAGGCCCAGCGCACTGCCCATGGCCCGCAGACGGTGGCGGCGTACTTATCAGGCCAGCTGCTGACCGAAGATTATTACGTCGCCAACAAGCTGTTCAAAGGTTTCTTGGGCACTCCGCACCTGGATACCAACTCGCGGCTCTGCATGGCGTCCGCCGTGGCGGGCTACAAGCGCGCCTTTGGGGCCGATGCGGTACCCTGCAGTTATGAAGACCTCGAAGAGGCGGAGCTGGTGGTGCTGGTGGGGTCCAACCTTGCCTGGAATCATCCGGTGCTCTATCAGCGTTTGAAGATAGCCAAAGAGCGCAACCCGTTGATGCGGGTCGTGGTGATCGACCCCCGCGTGACCGACACCTGTGAGATCGCTGATCTCTACCTGGGCATTCGTCCAGGCAGCGATGCTTACCTGTTTAACGGGCTGTTGGCGTGGATGGACGCCCACAATCGTTTGGATAGCGTGTACCTAGAACGCCACACCGAAGGGCTGGAAGATGCGCTGAACGCCGCTCAGCAGAATTCAGGCAGCGTAGAAGCCGTCGCCCGCGAGTGTGATGTAGACCCCGAACGTTTAGAAACCTTCTACTACTGGTTTGCCAGCCAGCTACACGTGGTCACTCTCTACTCCCAGGGGGTGAACCAATCCTCTAGCGGAACCGATAAGTGCAACGCGATTATCAACTGCCACTTGGCCGGCGGGAAAATTGGCCTGCCAGGGGCAGGGCCGTTTTCGATTACCGGCCAGCCCAACGCCATGGGCGGGCGAGAAGTGGGCGGGCTGGCCAATCAGCTAGCGGCGCATATGGATTACCACACGCCTGGCGCTCGCGAGTTAGTCAGCCGCTTTTGGGCTACTGAGCATTTAGCCCCGGCACTGCCTGACGCCCCGGGTTACAAAGCGGTAGAGCTCTTTGATGCCATCGAGCGTGGCGAGATTACCGCCCTGTGGGTGATGGCGACCAATCCGGCGGTGAGCATGCCGGATGGGGAGAAAGTGCGCAGCGCGCTGGCAAAATGCCCGCTGGTGATCGTTTCGGAGTGCGTCGCCAATACTGACCTGCTGCCCTTTGCGGATATCGTGCTGCCCGCGTCGGGTTGGTCGGAGAAGGATGGCACGGTGACCAACTCAGAGCGGCGAATTTCCCGCCAGCGGGGGATGCTGCCTCCTCCTGGCGAAGCGAAGCACGACTGGTGGATACTCTGCGAAGTGGCTAAGCGGTTAGGTTTTAGTGAGGCGTTCAGCTATACCCACCCGTGGGAGATTTTCGATGAGCACGCACGCCTCTCTAGCTATGAGAATAGCGGCGAGACCCAGCGGCTGTTCGATATCTCAGGGCTGGTAGGCCTGGGCCAAGCGGCTTATGATGCGCTCGCACCGATCCAGTGGCCCGTGACTCAGCAGGCTCCTCGCGGCACGGCAAGGCTGTTTGAAGATGGCCGGTTTGCTACGGCGAATGGCCGAGCCAAACTGCTGCCGATTACGCCGCGACCACCGGCGCAGCCGCTGAGCGACGACTACCCGCTGCGCTTGAATACCGGTCGCGTGCGGGATCAGTGGCACACCATGACGCGTACCGCCCGTTCGCCGCGTTTGATGAACCACCGCGCCGAACCGTTCATCGAGCTGCACCCAGACGATGCTGCTCAGGCAGGCTTAACAGATCAAAGCTTGGCGACATTGACCGCTGCCGCCGGGGAGTACCGTGGGCGGGTGCGGGTTTCCAACGCCCAGCGCCGAGGCGAAGTCTTCGTGCCGATGCACTGGACCGACTGCTTTACCAAGCAGGGTCGCAGCGGTGCACTGATTAAAGGCTATACTGACCCGCTCTCCGGGCAGCCGGAAGCCAAGCAGGGGGCGGTGGCGGTGAGTAAACTCTCCATTGCTTGGCAGGCGACGCTGCTGCTAGCCAACGAGTTGGGTACGCAACCATCGCCCTGGTGTCGCAGCGACTACTGGGCGCGCATTCCGATGGCAAGCTGCACCCGTTGGCAGCTAGCGGATAGCCAGCCAGTTAAGGATTGGCTGGTGCAGGTGGAAGCGTGGTGCGGCATGCCTGTCTCTTTGTGGTGTGACGACCCGGCAACGGGTAGGCTGCGCGCAGCAGGAGTAGTGAACGGGCGGCTGCGCTGGTGGTTGATGGTGGGGCCACCCGACGAGCTGCCCGGGGTTGCCTGGCTTGAAGCGCGCTTCAATGACGCTACCCTGGAGACACAGCACCGTAGACGCCTGCTGGCCGGGTGCGATGATGGTGCTGTCGATACCGGCCCGGTGGTGTGCAGCTGCCACCAGGTTGGCCAAGCCAGCATTGTGAAAGCGATTCATGCGGGCGATACCAGCGTTGAAGCGTTAGGCGCACGACTGGCCTGCGGCACCCAGTGCGGCAGCTGCCTACCCGAACTAAAAGCGATACTTGAAGAGGAGCGGCCCCATGCGCGCGCTAAGCAAACAGCTAACACAGAAGTGGCCTGACGCGCTGTGGCGCTTGGGTCAGCGGGCGTGGGCGCCTTTTAGTCGCGACACCGCCGCTCGTTTACACCTGCCGTTAAGCGGTGAGTGCCAGCCGGGAACCGTCTATTTAGTCGGCGCAGGCAGCGGCGATGTCGAGCTGCTGACGTTAAAAGCCGCGCGGTTGCTAATGCAGGCAGACGCAGTAGTGTATGACCGCCTTGTCGGGGACGAGGTGTTAGGGCTCATTCCTCCGGGTGCCGAGCGCTACTATGTCGGCAAAGCCAGCGGCCACCACAGCATGCCTCAGGCAGAAATTGGTGCGCTGATCGTCTCCCTGGCCCAGTCAGGCAAATCGGTAGTGCGCTTGAAGGGCGGCGACCCTGGCGTGTTTGGGCGCATGGGCGAAGAGTTAGCGGCTCTGGCAGAGGCCGAGCTGCCCGCAGAGATTGTGCCGGGTATTACCGCCGCCTCCGCCGCAGCGGCGGGGATGGGAATTCCGCTTACTGATCGCGGCCACGCCCAGCAGGTGCGTTTTATTACGGCTCAGCTATGCCGGGAAGGCGGTATGCCGGACTGGGCATCGCTGGCGCGTCAAGACGAGACCCTGGTGTTCTACATGGGGCTCTCCA
Organism: Halomonas sp. Ps84H-12; assembly: GCF_024124725.1. Lineage (NCBI taxonomy): Bacteria > Pseudomonadati > Pseudomonadota > Gammaproteobacteria > Oceanospirillales > Halomonadaceae > Halomonas > Halomonas sp. Ps84H-12. The sequence goes on from NZ_JAMXSJ010000002.1 coordinate 101,299, forward strand.
AAGTGGCCGCCATTTGCCATGGCCTGCGCCAAGCGGGCCTGCCCGATACGTGGCCTATCATGCTGGTGGCCAACGCCAGCCAGCCCGAGCAGCAGTCCCTGGTGGGCACGCTAGCCGATATGCCCGAACGCCTTGCCGCTCAGCCGCTGCCATCGCCCTGCCTCATTATGGTGGGGAGTGTGGTGAGCATGGTGGCCCACAGCCCCGCCGCTCGACTCTCTCAAACGCAGTGCTGGCAGCAGCATTGATAGCCGAGTCGTGTTCTTTTACTAAGCGTTTTAAACGCTGGGGTTGAAGTCTTCAAAGGCTCTCCCCATATTCGTTAACACGCTATCAAACGAGGCGGTGGAGAGGAGAGTCAGGAGTGCATGACGATGTCTCTAGGTGCGATGTTGGCCAGCAGCAGTACGGTCGGCCATTCGGTATCTCATGGGGCTTATTGAAAACTACCGTGCTGGCAGGAACCGATGGCGACGCGAATGTTCATAGGAGCGGAGGCTTCCACTGCCCGGTTAAGCGTCTCTTAATAAACCAGGAGTATTCTATGAAAAAGCACAAGGTTGGCGAAAACGCGCTCAAAGCGCAGTTACGTACCCCTATGTTCAAAATGCAGCAGCAAACGCCGAAGAAAGGGAAGGGCAGCTACTCTCGTAAAGGGCGTCATGCTCAAAGAGGGCATCGCCAAGCCGCTTGAACCAGCGTTTTGGCGATGCCTTCCCCAGGCATCGCTGCAGGCAATTTGCCAGTCTGCAGACTCTCATCAGCTTTTGGCCGACCGCTAGGTCGGCTTTTTTATGTCAATTGGCCGCTTGCTCCACAGTAGAGATACTGCACACTTCCATACGGTAGCCTGATTGGTACACGCTGCGTAGGCGCAGCACGTGCCGACCGTCCAGCTCTAACTTGCGTCGCAAACGGCTGACTGAGTATCCGTACGCGTCGACACATCGCCTTTGATCCCCCACACCAGCTTCAATAAGTGAGCGCGGCTTAACAACTCACCCACTTTAGTCAGTATTTTTATCCTTATTAAGAAATGAAGAGCCCTCCATAAACCAATGCGCCGATAACAACAAAGGCGGGATGGGTGTTAAAGCGCACAAGCGCAATCGCGGCCACGATACCGATAATCAGCGTGTGAAGGAGGCCGCTTGCCGCCATACTTTCTGTGAAAAAACCGAGGGTAAGCCACGCCATCATCATGGCAATCACTGGTCGTACCCATTGGCTCATGCGTTTAACGCGCGGGGAGTCGCGGTGGCTATATAAAAGCCCCAAAGCGCCAAGCATCAGCAGGAGTGAGGGAATGACCGTCGCGGCAACAGCCACAAATGCCCCGCCAATACCGGCAACTTCATAGCCCACATAGCCCGCCATTTTGGTGGCAATGGGGCTTGGCAGTGCGTTGCCGAGAGCAAGCGTTTCAGCAAAACCCTGCGAGGTCATCCAGCCGTAGCGGCCTACCACTTCTGCTTCAATGAGCGGAATAATGGCGGGGCCACCGCCATAACCAATAATGTTAGGAATAAAAAACGCTAAAAAGAGATCCCAGTAGATCATGCGGTGCCCTCCGCGCGTTTTTTACGGGATGGGCGTAGGAGGGCCGCCAGCAGAATGGCCCCAATCACCCAGCCGGGATGTACGCCTAGCCAATAAATCACCGCGCCTGCGATGACCGCCATAGCGATGCTGATTAGCCAGCCAAGGGCGGCTTTGGATTTATCGAAGAAGTCCCAGGTGAGCTGAGCCATCATGACCATGACTACCGGAATGACCGCTTGTCCCATACCGCGAATCCAGCCAACGTCGCGGTAGCGGCTAAAAATGCCTAACATCACAATCATGGCCACGATCATCGGTAGGATAACGGCAATGACGGCCGCCGCGCAGCCGCTGATGCCCGCTACCCGGTAGCCAATATAGCCGGGCATCTTGGTGGCAATGGGGCCGGGTAGGGTGTTGCCAATGGCGAGCACATCGGCAAACTCTTCATCGGTTAGCCACTGGTGGCGTGTCACGACTTCCGCGCGGACCAGCGGTATCATGGCAGGGCCGCCGCCAAAGCCGAAAATGCCGACGCGAAAAAACGCCCAAAAAAGTGCTGTTTGCTTCATACGCTCATTGCCCGCAGCGGTAGCATCACAGTAAAAAGCATCGAGATTGCCTATTTATCGTTTGTAGATTAAAAAATCGATTATTCTGTCTAAAATAGAATATAGGTGAGCCAGACAAGAGGCGTCAACACCTAGTCATGGAATCTCCGTTAACTGATGCCTTGCGTAGGTATGCAAAAGGACTCCGGTATGAACAAGCCAATGCAGCTTTCCTCCACGAAAGCATCTAGCTCTATCTATGATTTACTGCGCCGCGATTTGGTGGGGGGGCGCTTTAAAGCGGGTGAGAAACTCGCCATTAATACGCTCAAGGAGCAGTACCAGGTAGGGCTGAGTCCGCTGCGTGAAGCGCTTAATAAACTGGCGGCTTACGGCCTGCTGATCCAAGAGAATCAGCGTGGGTTCAGAGTGCCTAAGCTCTCACGTGAAGAATTAGACGATATTGCGCGACTGCGCACCGAGCTTGAAGGTATGGCGCTGGAGCGAGCTATTGCTCATGGCGATGCGGTATGGGAAGCAGACCTTTTGGCGGCGGCACATCGCCTAAAGCGTGCAGACATTACACTAGATAAAGGCGAAGAGTGGGAACGCCTGCATACGCATTTTCACCGTACCCTGGTGGCACCCTGTGGTTCAGTATGGCTGTTGCGCTTTATTGAACAATTGCACGACCAGTTCGACCGCTACCGTCGTTTAGGGCCGAAAATGCCGACAATCCGACAGGAACTGGATGAACAACACCATGAGCTGGTAGAACTAGCGCTTCAGCGCGACGCGACAGCCGCAAGAGCACTAATGGACGACCATATTCACAAATCTTATGAGGTTGCCTTGGCGCGTTATCAACAGCATGCCTAGCGTATTTGCGAGGGCTTATCTGTACACTGGCGTCCAATATGTGGCGATGCCACGCCTTTTAAAGAGCCATAAGGTGCAGGTGGAACGGGTATGACGCAAGCAGCAGATCAGCAGGTAGTGGACCAAACGCTGGCATGGGTGAGCCATTTTATTGTTGGACACAACATTTGCCCCTTTGCTAAACGTGAGCTGGATAGCAATACGATTCGTGTTGAAGTCGTGCGCTCGAAAAAAGTGGATGTGGCCCTTGAGGAGTTAGTGGCGGAGCTGGAGTGGCTCAACGAGCACCCTGAAGCAGAAACTACCCTGCTGGTGTTTCCGACACTTTTTAAAAGCTTCGACCACTACTTGGATTATGTAGAGCTTGCCGAGCAACTGCTAGTTGAGTTGGGCTACGAAGGTATTTACCAGCTAGCGACGTTTCACCCTGACTACTGTTTTGCCGATGCAGAGCCAGAGGCCGCAGCGAATTACTCAAACCGCTCGCCCTATGCCATGGTGCATTTGCTGCGCGAAGCCAGCGTTGAGAGAGCCATCGCCTTTTACGGCGACACGGCCGCTATCCCTGAACGAAATATCGCTTACTTAACAGCGTTAGGCAGCAAAACCGCTGAGGCGCAGCTGCAGCGATGCTACAACCTGCCTTAATTTGCATAGGGTGCCTAAATTAATTTTTATGTTTGCAGACCATTTTTAATGCAGCGTTGGAAGACCAGCAGACTAGCAACCTGCTGGCAGTAAGAAGAAAACCCTCTTAATAGCCTTATAACGACTTATGCATAACGTAAGTATCCACATAACCAAGCGATGAGTGGCAATAAGCGTTGGGCACCGTGCCAACAATGCTAAACCCCAGACGTTGCCATAAGGCCACGGCGACTTGGTTGCTGGCCACTACGGCGTTGAACTGCATGGCTATAAAACCATGTTGGCGCGCAGCTTGCTGTGAGTGTTCGCACATGGCTCGCGCAACCCCTTTACCTCGCGCGTGCGGCGTTACCATATAGCCGCAGTTACACACGTGGCTACCAGGGCCAGCGGCATTCGCTTTTAAGTAGTAACTACCTAGCAACTGCCCCTGTTCGTCTTTCACTGCAATACTGAGCAGTGGTGTTTTGCACCACAGTGAAAAAGCGTCGTCATAAGTGATGTTAGGATTTATCGCGTAGGTTTCTTCGGCAGCTACAATGGCCTGGAACGTGGGCCAAAATAGGGCGAACTCATCCGCACTCATTGGTGAAAATTGAAGGGTTTGCATGGGTCTTTTCTCGTTCATTAAGGCATAAGCTACGTTAGCATATTCTGATACGGCTCAGCGCAGTTGCATCGTTCCCCACCGAGTGGGCCATAAATTACAACGAGAGGGCTTGGCAATGACCATCGAGAGCGCACTGACCTGCTTTTTAGCTATCTTTGTGTTTGCCGTGACGTCTGGCCCAGGAATTTTTGCGTTACTAGCTAAGGGGATGTCGGCGGGTACGCGTCCGTGTATCCCGCTGGCGCTGGGTATGACGGTGAGCGATGTGATCTATCGATCTCACCGTGCTAAACCGGAGCGATATGTTTCTGGTGGTGGGCTTAACGCTGGTTGGGTTGATGATGGGCTTAATGCTGGTAGCATCGTTTGCTTCCTCTGCGCGGCGCTTTTTTCAATCGGCGCGCGCTCAGAAAGGCACCAACCGTACCGCAGGCTCGCTGATGGTAGCGGCAGGTGCTTTTCTCGTTGCGAAAGGGTGAGTAGAGCGGCTTAACGTATGGCTTGGGCAACAATCTCATAGCTGCGCAGCCGATCAGCGTGGCTATAAAAGTCGCTATTAATCATAAGTTCGTTAGCGCCGGTACGTGCTTGAAACTCTTCTAATTGCGCTTTTACTGTTTCCGGGCCGCCAATAATAGCCGCCCCCAAAAACTGCTCTACTTGAGCGCGCTCCATGGGGGACCAGTCTAACGTGTCGACGGGGGGCAGTGACTGGGTCGGTTTACCACGAATCAAGTTTAAGAATTTTTGCTGAGCAGTGGTGGCCAAGTAGTGCGCCATCTCGTCACTTTCCGCCGCCATGACAGGCAGGCCCACCATCGCATAAGGTGCCTCTAAATGCTTAGATGGCCGGAAATTATCCCGGTATAGGCGCAATGCTTCAAAGAGATAGCCCGGCGCAAACTGCGCAGCAAAGGCGAAGGGTAGGCCGAGCTTTGCCGCGAGCTGTGCGCTGTAACCGCTGGAGCCCAGTAGCCAGATGGGGACATGGGTGCCTTGGCCTGGAACGGCTTTAACGGTTTGGCGAGGGTCCGCATCGTCTAAATAACGGCGCAGCTCTTCAAGTCGCTCTGGAAAATCATCAACTCCTGCATGGGCGTGGCGGCGCATAGCCCGCATGGTGGCACCATCTGAGCCAGGCGCGCGGCCCAGGCCAAGGTCAATTCGCCCTGGGTAGAGGGTTTCCAGAGTGCCAAACTGCTCGGCAATCACTAACGGTGGGTGGTTAGGCAGCATAATACCCCCGCTACCCACGCGAATGGTAGATGTTTGCCCCGCCACATGGCCAATCAGTACGGCGGTGGCCGCACTGGCAATCCCTGCAATGTTGTGGTGTTCGGCTAACCAGTAGCGCTGATAGCCCAAAGACTCCGTATGCTGGGCTAAAGAGACGCTATCACGAAACGTTTCAGCAGCGTTGCCGCCTTGGCGGATGGGCGCTAGGTCAAGAACAGAGAGTGCGGTTGAGGCAAGTTGGCTCATAAGTCACCTAATAAACATGCATGGTCGGCGGGCCAAGTTGTTAGCACGCTTCATAATGCTATGTTTATGCGGGCAGCAACGAGCAAAAACAAGGCGTCAAGCGAGCAGAGTTACTCTCGGGGCGGTGTGGGTCGCACTAGGATTTCATTAACGTCAACATGGGGTGGTTGCGACAGAGCATAGATCACCGCATTGGCGATATCGCGGTCTGCTAGCGCGTACTCGGGTGGTTCATCAAAGAAGGGAGTATCGACCATGCCGGGCTCAATCAGCGTCACCCGCATGCCGGTGCCGCGTAACTCCTCGCGCAGATTATAACCAATACCCGTTACTGCCCACTTAGTGGCGCTATACATGGAGCCTGGGATGGTGGTGCGGCCTGCGGCAGAGCCGGTTAAAAGAATATGACCCTGGCGGCGTTTTAGCTCTGGCAAGCAGGCTTGCAGCGTAAGGCCAACGCCGTAGATATTGGTGAGAATCATCTCCCGCCAAGCAACATGATCGGCGCTGCTAAACCCACCCGGTGAGCCACCGCGACCTGCATTGGCGAATACTGCATCAATGTGGCCGAAGGTTTCAATCGCCTGTTCAACCATAGCTTGCTGCTGGCTTAAGTCGGTGACATCAACTTCGCAGGTGAGTACGTTCTCTGGACCAAGCTCTTGAGCAAGCGATGTCAGCTTATCGGCTGAACGAGCGGCAAGTACCAACTGGTAGCCTTCACGAGCCGCTGCACGAGCGGTGGCCGCACCAATGCCGCTGGAAGCGCCGGTAATTAACAGTACGCGGTCATGCATCGCTTACTCTCCTTGCTCATTAAACTGGGTGAGCTTTCAGCATGGCTAAAACCTAATCAGGTTGCAAATCGGGCTCAGCGCTGCTGTTTTTACTCTTTACGTTGCAGCATGGCAGAGAGGTCAAGAATCGACTGTGCCATATCCGCCATGCTTTTGCTTTGGTCCATTGAGGTTTTTCGCAGAAAGCGGTAGGCCTCCTCTTCACTCATGGACTGGTGCGCCATGATTAATCCTTTTGCCCGCTCGATTAGCTTGCGTTCACGGAGAGCCTTGCGGGTATTCTCCAGCTCGTCGCTTAGCCCCTGTAAGCGGCTGGATTGAGCATGAGTGAGCTCCAGTAGTGAGCGGCTAAGCGGAGAGTTGAGGGCGTTGGCGGTTAGGTCTCCAAGCGGCTGAGTAGAGTGAAGGGCTAGTAACTGTTCACAGGGCGCAGGCAGCGGTCTGTCAGGCTTCGCCTTCGTCTGTTCTAGCTCTGCTTGGGCCTGGACAATTTTATGATGGCAAAGGGCCGTTAATTGGGTATTCAGGGTGTCTTCAACCGTTTTAATCGTATCAATACGCAGGGTGGTGAGCTCGTACCAGGTTTCACCTAACGTATTGCCTGATGCCGTTTGGTGGTGAGAGCGCTGGCAAGCAATATCTCGCAACTGACAAATGTCCGCCAGTGTTCTAGGAGAGAGGGATTGTTGCCAAGTCCCCAGAGCCTCTGGGGTGGCAAATTCTACAAAGGTGTCAAAGCAGCGCTGTTGGGCGTCAACCAACTGGTTCAGCAGCGTACGGTGGGCATTGTCGAAATGACCGAGAGTAAAACCAAAGGCGCCGCAGGCGCGCTCTTGCCCCGCCAGCTCTTTACCCTGCATAAGATGAAAAATAGCGACCAGGGCACGGGTAATGTCTGGGTCGACCGCTGTGTCGGCCGCTTCAAAAACAATCGCTAAGAGATTGCTAATGAGATGGTTAAACGCTTGAGTTGCTGCATCTGGCGATATGTTGAAGGTCTCAATTGCATGCCGTAATACATCTAGTTCATCCAGTGACAGCCAGACGGCAGCAATGCGGCGTAATAAGCGCGCTGTCGCCTGTGGCCGTGATTCCTGGCTAAGCGCTTCGAGACGCTGACGCATCGAGGCTTCCGCCGCTTGACTATGCTGCAGGTAAGTGGCTCGTCGAGTTTTAAAACGCTTGCCTTTTGAGGCTAAGTAAATCGTCGAGGCTCCTCGCTCGCGTTGAAGCACATGAATAAACTGGCTGACATCGCTGACGATATCTGCTGTGGTTGCTAGGTGGTTAAGGTTATCAATGTCGCAGCGCAGGGCGGTTAAGAGTAGCTGTTGGGCAGAAGACATGTTGATTTCCTTATTACTCGCCGCCTAAAGGTAAAAAGCCCCCACAGCGATGCGTATGCAGGGGCGGTGTTAATTAATATTAACGCAATGACAGTGCGCCTGCTCCTGTGTCTTTGCCTACCGCATCACGATAGGCGCTGGCTTCTTCTGCTTCGGTGGCATCACTAAAGCGAACGACCAGTACGCAGGAGGCAAGTACCAATACGGTTAAGCCGAGGTAAAAGAGGCCTTGCTGGTAGCTGAGGCTTTCGCTACGGAATAGAAACGCTGCCGATACAGCGCCCACGTTACCGCCTGCACCGACGATACCGGCCACTGCGCCTAAGGCTTTTTTATTGATAAAGGGCACCACACCAAAGGTGGCGCCTTCCGCCATCTGCACGAACAGGCTAAATACCAGCATGATGCCAATCGCCAAGCTGAGTACATGCATTTGCGAGAAGGCGACGAGAGCGATTCCTTCGCATACTAGTGCGATAAAGAGCCAGCGGACGCGTCCTTTTAGCCCACCCTGTTTAGCGAATAGGTCGGAAAAAACTCCGCCAAGGGTACGAGCAAAAATGTTCATTAAGCCGAACAGGCCTGCGATTAAGCCGGCGGTTGCCAGGGTAAGATCGAATTTATCGAAGAAGTAGATTGCCGCGATATTGTTGATGGTCAGCTCGACCCCAAAACAGAGCCCGTACACTACAAACAGCGCCCAAACGCGGATATCCTTTGCCGCCGCTAAAAAGCTCTGGGCTGCGCCATGCTCTCCGGTGGCTGGAGGTAGCTCACCGCGGGCGCGCAGCTCGCTGAAGTTGCCATCTGGGGCATCTTGAGTGAACAGCCAGTAAGCGATACCGGTAAAAAATAGCACTACGCCAGGCACGACCATGGCCAGACGCCAGCCGAGCGCCTCATTAACGCCTAGCATCAGCATGCCCGCAAAAATCAACGGCATAACAATTTGTGTGGTGCCGCCGCCTAGGTTGCCCCAACCTGCGCTCGTGGCATTAGCTGTGCCAACCACATTGGGCGCAAACATCATGGTGGTGTGGTACTGGGTAATCACAAACGAAGCGCCGATAGCGCCAATCGCTAGGCGGGCCAGCAAAAACGTTTCAAAACTGTTAGCCAGACCAATACCCATAACCGGAATGGACCCGAGCATCAGTAGGCCTGTGTAGGTTTTACGTGGCCCAATACGATCACACAGCACGCCAATCAACAGGCGCACCACCACGGTGATCGCCACCGAGGCAATAATGGTATTGCCGATTTGGGTTTGGGTGAGCGATAGATCCTCGCGAACCACCGCCATCAGCGGCGCAATGCCGAACCAGCCGAAAAAGCAGATATGAAATGCGAACCAGGAGAGGTGAAACGCGCGCATTTGCGGTGTTGAGAAGTTCAACAGTCGAATGCGGTTGGCTTTATTGCGAATGTCCATGGATGGCCTCACAGAGCATAGAACGAGTTTGCCGAGACACAACGCATCAGGCGTTGCGTGGTTACGAGAACATGCCTTCGCCATTGAAGGTCAGGTTCGACGCACTCGTACCCTTGCGGGCCTGGTCCACGCCTACTACTACTGCATAGCAATAAGCAAATACTCCGCCATCTGTCTTTTTAAATATTTAAATCAGTTGCTTACTGTTTTTTCAAAGCAGTGCTAAGGGAAATAAAATCACTAGATTAATCAAGTGAGCGCACTCCTCATGAGCAGAGTGCGCCAAGTTGGGGCAGTGCTGGATGGCTGAAGGGAGTTATTCGTGCAGATATACTGCATCAATATCCAGGGTTGAGCGTTGGCCGATGGCATCAAAGTTAGCCGTGATCCAGTTGTCGGCGGCTTCTCTCCCTTGGTCAAACAGGTGGCATAAAAATGGCCATTCAGAGTTGAGTTTGCTTGAAACCGATAAGCTATCGAGTGCCTGATCGCCACTAATGCGGTGAAAAAGCGACTGCTGGTAGCAGTTTTCAATACCCTGCTCTTCAAGGGTACGTTTCAACAGCGCGATCATGCGCACTTCTTTAATCAGCGCGGCATTAAAGGTGATTTCGTTAAGGCGGTTCATAATGGCCGAAGCGGAGGTGGGTAGTTCATCACGGCGAATCGGGTTGATCTGTACCAACAGAATATCCCTTGCGCTGCACTCTTCCATTAAGGGGAAGAGGGCTGGGTTGCCCATGTAGCCGCCGTCCCAATATGCTTCGCCGTCGATTTCCACAGCCTGGAACATAAAGGGCAGACAAGCCGATGCCATGACCGCATCGACGCTCATCTCTTCTCGACGAAACACACGCTGTTTGCCGGTGCGCACGTTAGTAGCTGCCACAAAGAGCTTTAGCTGGTCGCACTGGCGTACCCGCTCAAAGTCGATGTGGGCCGCCACAATATCGCGCAATGGATTCAAATTGAGTGGGTTGAGTTGGTAGGGCGACACCAGGCGAGTCATCAAGTCCATGGCGATATAGCCGGGGGAGTGCTCCAAACTCCAATTGCCGGTTAGTACATCCATCGGCGAGCGGCGGATAGGACTTGCCATGCCCGCGCGGCTTACCGCCTTCCAAAAATTCCTGAGAGATTGCCGGGCGGCCTGTTTACCACCACGGGTAAGGGCATCTGCCATGACTACGCCATTCATAGCGCCTGCGCTGGTGCCACTAATGCCCTCAATCTCAATACGGTCATCTTCCAGAAGTCGATCAATAACTCCCCAGGTATAAGCACCATGGGCTCCACCGCCTTGTAGCGCGAGATCTAGCTTCTTTGCAGCTGCCATCGTCATCCTCACCGTCTGCGTTATGAGTTCCATGCTCAGCATGGCATAAATAACGCATTACGGGAGGAGTGTTATATGGGGAGCAATTTAAGGCGCATCAGCAAGCGGTGAAGGATGACTTGCTGACATCGGTATCTCATAAACAGCCTGCTCCATAAGCTGATCAAGTTGCTTAGCAAGTGCTACGCTTGCTTCCTCCATTAGTGCTAGGGAGGCCAGTTGACCCGTATGATCCCCTTGTCTTGCATAGCGCAAAGCGTCCAAGCCGCTTTCATGGAAGCGGCGGTGAGGAGCCGCCAGCGAGCGATACGCCTCGGTATGTTTATAGCGCTGCCCCTCGCCCGTAAAGTACCAGCGGCCTAGCGTACAGTGCTGATGATCCACCATGTGGTCCTCGAAATAGGCGGAAAGTAGCTGGTGGTAGATCCGACTTTTCCAAACGGCGTGCTCTAGCTTGGCAGCGTGCAAACAGGCCGTCGTGGTGCTGTGGTGAATCACTTTATACATATGACGTGCTTGATCCATGAGTTGCTCTATCACCTGCTCTGCCGCTTGGGCTGCATTGGCCAGCGCCGTAGATGTTTCCCGCTGATGGGCCTGCACGCGAGCATCTTCTTTTAGCAATATGGCAACCTGCTCAATCCAGTGATCCAATTGGTGGCCTAGATGCTGCGTATGGTCGGCAAGGTGCTGGATATCGCTGACGATAGCAGGTAAGCCAGAGGGCTCCTGGTGTATATGAGCCTCCTCTAGCGCCGTGGTCATGGCAAGTGCACGGGTATGCCCGGCGTTACGGGATAGCTCTACACCGATTTTGCGTAGCTCGTGCAGCGCCTGTTCGCTAGCGAGCGGGGCTGCATAGTGAACATCTGCCTGTTGGAAGCGTTGACACTGGTGTTTGATCGTCTGAGCCGTTTGTTCAGCATGATGAAGCCGCGCAAATAAGTCTGACAAAGTGGCCCGTTCACTCGCTAACTGCTCGGCATGGTGTTCGGCCCCCGTGCTTAATGAAGCCAGCATATCTGCTCCTTTGGACTGGAGCATGCTGATCGATTCAACTGGTGTCATCAGGCTGATAGCACGGCAACCATGAACGCTTTTTTCAGTCGCAAGCTGAGTACGCAGCTCGGTAACTTCATGCTCTAAACGGCGGATCGTTTGAAAGGGGTGCATAAAGGCAAACATGACCAATACCTGCAGTAGCGGAGCGTTGTGTGATCTTTTGTCACAGAGTATTGCAGAGGGTTTCCATGTCTGCCTGGAAAGAGTATCGATTCACGATCAAAATCAACCTCTTGCATATAAAAAGAGGGAGTATTTTCATGCTTCACGACTGCTTTTCTTAATTGTTACCTACCCTTTAGCGGCGAGCTAACGACAGTGCGGTAGGGCAGTTAATCACCTGAGAAGTAGCTAACCACTCCTCATCAGGGTAGTAAGCAAAGACATACTGGTTCTCTTTCAAACTATCAATCAGCGGATATGTGATGTCTTCACGCACGGCGGGGCAGCCGTGGCTACGGCCAAGGCGGCCGGTTTGCGCAATAAAGTCATCGCTAACATAGTCGGCGCCGTGAATAACAATTGCTCGCTCAAAAGCTAGATCGTTCACTTCTGGCTCCAGGCCGTCCAGGCGCAGCGAATAGCCATTACGGCCGTAGTAGCTATTCATAGTGCGGAACAGGCCAATGCTGGACTGATGGCTGTCAGGTGTGTTCGAGAAAGCACTAGCCACCGCATCGCCAGAGCCCTGGCCATGTGACACCAGCTCTTCAAACAACAGGGTATGCTGGTGAAGGTCAAATACCCACATGCGTGGCTCTGAAGAGGGGAGCGAGTAATCAATTACGGCTAGGCGCTCTGCTGATGGGTCTGCACAGCTTAGTGCCTGGGCAGCAAGGCGCAGTGCCTCGGGCGTGGCCCCTGGTGCTAACTGGAGTAACTGGTGGTGAAGAGGAGAAACACCTGCGGGCGGTGCTGTTGCCACCTGGGAGAAAAAACTCGCCGCTTGAAGCGGGTAAGAAAGTAACACGATAGGTAAAGAAAACAGTACAGTGGTTATGCGTGAGCGAAAAAGCATGGGTGCAATCCTGACTAAAGTGGCGAAAAAAGGGTACACACGTAGAGTCATAACGAGTAAACGTAAACGGCTATGATAAAAAACGCGTATCGGTACGGGAACAGCTGATATGACGTTAAGCAAAAAGAGTGAAGCCACACCACAATGCTGCATAGTAACGCAAGGAGGGGCGATGAACGACAATCAGCCACTAAGACGATGGGCGATAGGGGCCGCGCTCTGTCTGACGCTAACCTACCCACTGATGGCCACCTCAAGCGAACCCGCTAGCGAAGCGTTACAGCAAGCGCTGACACAGCGCATTCAGCAAAGCGGAGAAACGCTGCCGGTAGAGTCGTTTTACCAACTGAGGGATGGGCAGCCTGCTTGGCAGACTATCAACCGTGTTGAAGCGCTGGTCAGCGCATTGAATAGCCTCGTGGATGACGGTTTAACGCCGAGTGATTATCAAGCCGCTTCGCTGTTGGATGATTTTCAGCTTAGCCAGCAGCTAGACGCCCAAGCGAAAGCAAGCTTCGATGTGCGCGCTACCCGTTCGCTGCTGTTAGCACTGGATCATTTATCGCTAGGTAAAGTGAACCCTAAAGACGTCGAGCCCAACTGGGACTTACCACGCCCTGAGCGGAGTTATGCACTTCCTCGGGTAGTGCAGGCGGTTGAAGAGGGTGATGTGCATCAGGCGCTGGCTTTCGCTCGCCCCGCATCTCCTGAGTATGCTCAGCTGCGCGAAGCGTTGACGCATTACCGCCGTTTGGCAGAGCAGGGCAGCGTGCCTTACTTACCGGGGCGTGAGGAGTCGCTGCGTCCCGGCGATATTGATGACGACGTTCAAACGCTACGCCAGCGCCTGACGCTATGGGGCGAGCCCCACCTGCTGGCAGCAGATAGTAGCGCTTACCCCATGGTCGACGTGCAGGCGTCAGGAGCTGACCCTCGCAGCTTCGACCGAGAGTTAGCGCAAGCGGTCATGCGTTTTCAGCGACGCCACCAGTTGCAAGAAGATGGCGTAGTGGGAGAGCGCACACGACTGGCACTGAACATGCCCGTCTCCGCACGAGTGAACCAATTGCGCATCAACCTGGAGCGCGCCCGCTGGATTCGCCCTTCGCTGGAGCGGGCGCCCAACGTATGGGTCGATATTGCAGGCTATCGCTTGCATTATACGCGCCCCAATGGCCAGCATTGGGATACCCGAGTGGTGGTGGGCTCGCCCAGCCGTGAAACGCCGATTATTCACTCCTCCATCAGCCATTTAACGGTTAATCCGAGCTGGACGATTCCGCCTACGATTATGCGTGAAGATGTGCTACCACGGATCCGCCAGGACGAGCAGTATCTGGTGCGGCAGAACATTCAGGTAGTGAGCCTATCTGGAGAAACGCTGGATGCGAGCACGATCGATTGGCAGCGTCCTGGAGGCGTGATGCTTCGCCAAGTGGCAGGGAGCAGCAATCCTCTGGGACGTGTCGTGGTGCGTTTTCCCAATAACGACATGATTTACTTGCACGATACCCCGGCAAGAGGGCTCTTTCAGCGTGAGCACAGGGCGCTGAGCTCTGGCTGTGTGCGGGTTGAGGGGGTAACGGAATTTGCCCAGCTCCTACTGCATGACAGCGGCAGCCGTTATCAACTCAATACGCTGATCGCGAATGGCCGCAGCGATCAAAACGTGAACTTGCCTAACCGTATTCCGGTAGCGCTGCACTATCTGACTGCTTGGCCCAACGGGCAAGGCGATGTAGTGTTTAGAGAGGATATCTATCACCGCGATGCGGCGCTGCTCGCAGCGCTCAAAGCAGTGTAAGTCGCTCGTCATTCATCACTACTGTTCATCACTACGGGTAGTATCAAAAAAGCCGCCCCACGTCGTGTGGAGCGGCTTTTTCGTATCGCCGTGGAGAGTACTTATTGGAGGCTTTCGTCGCTGTCGTTATCGCGCTCGTAGTTAGCCACGCTAATGGTGCCGGTTTCGCCACTCTCCAGCGCGGCCAACATCGGCTCGGCTTGGCGTTGGAACGCGATCAGCGTGTCGCCGCTTAGGCTAGTGTTCTCGGGCAGTTCGACCGTCATCGCGTTCACCGGCGTGTTATTGACGATGACTTCATAATGCAGGTGGGGGCCTGTGCTGCGGCCGGTATTACCGGACAGCGCAATACGATCGCCCATCGTGACGCGCTCGCCCTGGCTGACCAATGGTTGCGACAAATGCAAATAGCGGGTGCGGTAGCCGTTGTCATGGCGCACAACGATGTAACGACCGGCAGCGTGGTGGTTGCCGACACGCTCGACACGGCCATTGGCTGGCGCGGTGATAGGGGTACCAATGGGCATCGCAAAGTCGGTGCCGTTGTGCGGGCTCACTCGACCGGTGACCGGGTGTAGGCGGCGTGGGTTGAAGTTGGAGCTAAGACGATAATTACCTTCGAAAGGATGACGCGCAAAGGCCGGATCGAGGCTGCTGCCTTCGGGCGTGTAAAAATTATCGTCGGTGGTATTGCGCACGACGGTCAGGTCCATGCGCTCGCCGTCATACTTAACGGCCAGTACACGCGAATCAAGTGTCTCGCCATCGATCATGTCAGATTCGACCAAGACCTGAAACTGATCCCCCCGGCGGCTGTCACGACGGAAGTCCAGCTTTTTTTGCAAGATGCGCGTAAGCTCCGTGACGGAGCTGCTGCTCAAGCCGGTGGCTTGGGCTGAGCGAGCAAAGCTGCCCGTTACGCTACCGGCATAAAGGCGCTGTACGGGCTCACCCTGACGTTCGATAGCCGTAATGGCGTATTGGTCACTATCCCGCTCTAGTAGAACGCCTTCGCGCGTGTTCTTCATCATGCGCAGTGCCAATAACCGGCCCGTTTCGTCCAACTGGTAGTCGAAGCTGTGACCTGCACGCCAATGCGTCAACATGCGAGGATCTGGTAGGTCGTCCAGCAGGGCGAGCACTTCGCTGTACCCCAAGCCCAGCTCGTTTTGCGCTAACACGGCAAACGTCTCGCCAGGCTCGACGATATGAGTTTCCCACTCAGGAACGAACGGCTCTTCGGCTGCCAGCTCCAGTTCCAGGAACGAGACATCGTCCTCGTAGAGTTCGACCCCATAATCCTCGTAAGAAGTGGCATCAGCGATTTCGACGGAGTCGTCGACATTGAGCATGCCGCTTGTAATCGTGCCTAACACGATGGCCATATGAAGGGCGCCGTCATCCAGTGCCCCCTCGTGCAGCGCTACCTGAGATTGGGCATCGCGTGGCTCAGCTTCACTCGCCATAGAGGCTTCTGCGCTGGTAATCACGTCGAGATCAACGATCTCGGTGGCAGCTAATTCACTTAAGGGGATATGTTCCCGGGTAGCGTCGAGCGCGCGCGAGGCACGGTCAATCGCTTCTGCAACGGGCGCTCGCTCTTGGCGAAGCGAAGGCACGCCCGGGGCAGAATCACTGGGAAGCGGAACTAACACGCTTTCCAGCGGAGTCTGGGGTTGGTTTAAATCGTGGTACGTGGTGATAAGTTTCTGTGCGCCCAGCACGGTGACCATGGTGGCCACGGGTAACAGTAATAATTTATGCGTGCGGGGCAGCGAATGAAGGATTCGCAACATGGGTAAATGGGCCGCCGAGTTCGTGAAATAAAAGTAACATGATAGTAAGCAATCTCGGGAACCATACCCCATGGAGGCAGGAGTGAATAGACTGTACATCTATACACAAAACATACTTTCGCTAAAAAGCGGAATTATTCAACTTGGGTGAGGATTTATGAACGCCGTTTGCTAACAAAAGTAACGTTGAACGTGCATGCTGGTGTGCGACGGCCCTCATTATTTTGCTCTTAACCATGGATGTAAGTTAGGCATTGCGAAAGCTGTTATACAGCTTGTGTCTAATTTAAAAGGCTTTTATCTCTTTTTGCGACTTTAATGAGCAGCCAAACAGGGTCTAAGTGAGAGGATCTACACCACGTTAGCAGCCTATACGATGATCATTACTCAAATAATTGAGGCAGCGTTAAAGATAACGAACAGGTTTTTTGTAATTTTTTGTATTTTTGGCGAGTGAGCTTTTGTCTTAGCGCGCTGCCGTTTACGCAGTGTTTGTCAGAGAACGAGTACTCGACGCTATTTCCTGGCATTCTAGTGGTATTTTTTCGAAGATGAAGTGGGTTGTTTCGCTGTATGGCGTCGAGGAAATCGAAATGTCTCGGGTAACACTAGCGCAGTGGCAGATGCTGGCCGCCGTGGTGGATCACGGTGGATTCGCACGGGCGGCAGAGGCTATCCACAAAAGTCCCTCCACGCTTAATCATGCGGTCCATAAATTAGAAGAGCAGTTGGGTATTCAGGTGCTTGAGCCGGTAGGTCGACAGGTACGCCTAACAGAAGCAGGCGAGCTGCTGCTTCGCCGTGCGCGCCAATTGATCGAGAGTGCGGAGTCACTGGAAGATGTAGCGTCGCGGCTTGCGGCGGGTTTAGAGGCTGAAGTGGTGGTGGCCATCGACCAAATTTTTCCTGCGGCTGCTCAGGCAAAAGCGTTGGAGCGCTTCTCTGACACCTACCCGCAGGTCAGAGTGCAGCTTCACGAGAGCGTGCTCAATGGCGGTACTGAAATGCTCTACGACGGCCGGGCGGACTTGGTGATTTCTGGCATCGAAGCGCAGGGATTTCTGGGGGAGCCGCTAGTGAATGTGCGTTTTGTGGCCGTCGCGCATCCAGGCCATGCGCTGCATCAGTTGGGGCGCTCGCTGGATTTGCGCGACTTGGCGCAGCATCGACAGTTAGTGGTGCGCGACTCGGCGCTACGCCAGTCTACCAACGCTGGCTGGTTAAAAGCCGAGCAGCGCTGG
Organism: Halomonas sp. Ps84H-12; assembly: GCF_024124725.1. Lineage (NCBI taxonomy): Bacteria > Pseudomonadati > Pseudomonadota > Gammaproteobacteria > Oceanospirillales > Halomonadaceae > Halomonas > Halomonas sp. Ps84H-12. Next base: position 118,843 of record NZ_JAMXSJ010000002.1, read on the forward strand.
ACGGTCGGGCATGTGAGTACGTCATTAGATATGCTGCGTCGCGGGCTAGGGTTTGCCTGGATACCGGAAACGCGTATTGCCGATGAGCTGGCCAGCGGTCAGTTGAAGCCGCTGCCGCTAAGCGCCGGGGGTATACGCGAAGTCCCCGTTCAATTGATCTTCCGTGACCGTGACCGCGCAGGCCCTGCGGCCCATGCCATGGCGGCAGCGTTAAAGCGGGCAGTAAAAGAAGTCTGCGAGCAACGTTCGATTCCCTCGAATGAACAGCCGTAAAACATGCGCTTGAGCCTGAATCAGTCGGGGGTATGCTGAACGTCAATCACAGTATAAAACGTTCAACGTAGGAGACGCCTGATGGGACTGCTTGTAAACGGTGAGTGGGTAGACCAGTGGTATGACACCAAAAAGCATGGCGGTGAGTTTGTACGTGAGTCCGCGCAACTGCGCGATTGGGTGGGCAGTAGTGAAGAGTCGCAAGGCGACAGTTATCCGGCCCAAGCGGATCGCTACCACTTTTATGTATCGCTCGCCTGCCCCTGGGCGCACCGTGCGCTGATCATGCGCAAACTGAAAGGTCTGGAACCGTTGATAGGTACTTCTCACGTTAGCCCGCTGATGCTGGGCAACGGTTGGACATACCATCAAGACGAAGGCGCCAGCGGCGATCCGATCAATCACGCTGAGTTTCACCACCAGCTCTATACCATGACCAACCCGACCTACACTGGGCGGGTCACGGTGCCGGTATTGTGGGATAAACAGCGCAGCGCGATTATCAATAACGAATCCGCTGATTTGCTGCGTATCTTCAACCGAGCCTTCGATGAGCTGACAGGCAATAATCTGGATTTCTACCCAGAAGATCTGCGCAGCGTCATCGACGAAGTAAATGATGACGTATACGACCATATCAATAATGGCGTTTACAAATCCGGGTTCGCCACCGAGCAGCAGGTGTATGAGAAGCACGTGACCGCACTCTTTGATGCGTTAGAGCGCATTGAGAAGCGACTGGCAGAGCATCGCTACCTCGCGGGGGAGTGGCTCACCGAAGCGGATATTCGCCTCTTCACAACGCTAATTCGCTTTGACGCGGTCTACTTTGGCCACTTCAAATGCAATTTCAAACGCATTGAAGATTACCCGAACCTTTCCAACTACGTGCGTGAGCTTTACCAGTGGCCGGGTGTGGCGGAGACCGTCAATATGGATCATATCAAGCGACACTACTATTACAGCCACGACACGATTAACCCCACGCGTATTGTACCAGCAGGCCCGCTACTGGACTTTATGCGCCCGCACGACCGGGAGCGTTTACCGGGACAGGGGATACGTCGCCGCTAAATGCTGTACGCTATGTACGAAAAAGGGCCATCCGCTTGGGTGGCCCTTTCCTATATTGCTGTGTATCAGCAAACAAACGTGTTACTCGTTGGCATCTATTGCTTCACGAGTAGACTGCCAAGCGCTCTGTGCACCTTCTTTAGTGGTTTGCCAAGCATCGCGTGCGTTCGCTTTGGTTTGTTCCCACCAGTCGCGATCATACGTTGGGAATGACTCCACTTCTTCAGATGTAGCTTCCAACATGATGCGATGCTCAGTGTCGCCATCGTTTTCAGTATGCGTTTCAAGCGTAAATTGGTCAGTGTTCACTACAATTTCGCGTCCGCCTAAGCCAAGTACAGCACCACTCTCGATTACGAGGGCTGAAATACGCATCTCTTCGTCAAACAAAATGTCATCGACTTCGCCAATCTCTTCGCCTGACCCATTGGCAAAGAACACTTCTGCATCAAGGATATCATCGGCAGAGTACATACCCTGCGGCTCTGTTTGCGCCTGAACATTAAAGGCCATACCGCCAAGCAGTGCCGTTGTAATTGCAGTCGTGAGGATTGATTTACGCATAGCTTCTCTCCATGTGGCTATAAAAGTAGCGTTTTAACGCTAACAATAATCTGATCCCAGTTCATGTGCATCACGCCTTGAAGTTCTTGAACAACGTGAGGCACCTCTCAGGTTAGACCAATAGTGAACAAGTGCAAGTTTCAGGATGATATTGGTTAAAGTAAAAAAGCTGGTCAGCTCACCAGTGGGGTGGTAGGATGCGCGCTCCTCGCATGTGTTGACCCCTCCATCACGACGGCAAGCGTTGATTCAGTGGCCTTGTGGCATTGAGCAGAACGTTTGCAGGAACATCCCCTCGACTGGATGTTCATTGCTGTGAAGATGGCGCGCCTCCAGCATTTCACCAAACGGGTGAAATCGGCGCAGAAGGTCGCCACAGCGGTTGGCCCGCAAATGCGGTGTTGCCAGCCGAATGCCAGGTGCGACCGGCGTCTCCGACTCCACTGATGACGATATCCGCGATGCGGAGCCTTGTTCTTTTGCAGCGTACTGTTACGCGCTGCATGAAAACAGAGTCAGAGACGCTTACGATGTTTTTTGCCGGTTCTTCCGGCCTACCAAGGTGTGATTAATGACCTCGACTTCTGTCGCCTCGCCGAGCTTCGGCGATCTGGCTCTATTGCCTGCCGTTCTGTCTGCTGTTGAAGCACAGGGCTATGAAACTCCTTCACCCATCCAGGCGCAGACCATTCCTGCTTTGCTGGAAGGTCGCGATATGCTGGGCCAAGCGCAAACGGGTACCGGCAAAACCGCTGCTTTCGCACTACCGCTGCTGTCGCGTCTCGACATGCAGCGTCGCGAGCCCCAGGTACTGGTGCTTGCGCCGACCCGCGAACTGGCTCAACAGGTCGCCGTCTCTTTTAGCCGTTATGGCCAAAACCTTCAGGGGTTGGAAGTGGCTACCCTCTGCGGTGGTCAAGAGTACCGTGAGCAGTTAGGGGCGCTGAAGCGTGGTGCCCAAGTGGTAGTGGGCACGCCGGGCCGCGTGATTGACCACCTGGATCGTGGCAGCCTGAAGTTAGATGGCCTGTCTGCGCTGGTGCTGGACGAAGCCGACGAAATGCTGCGCATGGGCTTTATCGACGACGTAAAACGCGTGGTTGCCGATACCCCGAAAGATGCTCAGCGTGTGTTTTTCTCGGCGACCCTGCCGACTGAAATCGAGCGCATCGTCAACCGTTATTTGGTCAACCCGGTAAAGGTGGCGATCGAGTCGCGTACCACCACAGGTGAAAACATCGAGCAGCGCCTCGTGCGTGTCGACGGTGGTGCCAAGCTGGAAGCGCTGGCGCGTATTCTCGAAGTGGAGCCGGTGGATGCGGCCATCGTGTTCGTACGTACACGTGCTGCCTGTACCACGCTGGTCGAGCAGTTGACTGCTCGTGGCGTCAACGCCGCTGGCCTATCGGGTGATCTAGATCAGAGCCTGCGTGAGCGCACGATTACCCGCTTGAAGCGTGGCAAAGTGGACGTGCTGATTGCGACTGACGTTGCTGCCCGTGGTCTTGACGTTCCGCGTATTACGCACGTTATCAACTACGACCTGCCGCAAGACGCTGAAGCCTACACCCACCGTATCGGTCGTACCGGTCGTGCGGGCCGTAGCGGCATCGCAATCACTTTCGCGGGCTTCCGTGAAGGTCGCAAAGTGGGTTGGATGGAGCAGGCAACCGGTCAGAAAATGACTGAAATGCCGCTGCCTGACGAAGCCGCTATTCGCGCCCACCGTGATGAAGTGTTCCATCATCGCGTTGTTGCCGCGCTGACGAAAGGTGCAGAAGAGCAGCGTGCCCTGGTCGAGCGTTTGGTGGAAGAGGGTCACGACGCCGTCGAGCTGGCCTGCGCGTTTGCCGCCATGGCCCGCGCCGACGAAGCGCCGATTGGTCGTCTTCAGGCACCGCGCAAAGAGCGTGCCCCGCGCGATGGCGCACCGGGCAAGCCGGGCGGTGCTCGTCGCGAGCGCTCCAGCGCGCCCAGCGAAGGCATGACCCGCTACCGTGTTTCCGTTGGCCATAAAGACGGTGTGAAGCCGGGTCAACTGGTCGGCGCGCTGGCGAACGAAGGCGGCATTGAAGGCGCGCGTATCGGTCGTATCGATATTCGCAACGCTTTCTCGGTCGTTGAACTGCCTAGCGGTCTGCCGTCTACCATTCTGGCCAAGATGGCTCGTGCCCGTGTGGCCGGTCGCCCGCTGGAAATCAGCGAAGACCGTGCGTCTGAGCGTGCACCGCGCCGCCGTCGTGACGATGGTGATGCGCCGGTTCGCCGCCGCGAACGTGCGTAACTCAGTCTTGGGCGCTTAACATCGCCTAACGCTTGAGTCACGTCGATCCCCCTATGCCACTGGCCTCGCGCCAACTGGCGTAGGGGGATTTTTTTTGGCTACGCTATACGTACTTCACTTTGATAGTCACAAGGAGCATGCATGGACGCTGCGCTACACGAATGGAGCCTGTCACCCAAACAGGCGATTGCGCTGCAGTCACAACTCGCCCAGCAGTTAGAGAGCCGTGACCGCATCAACCCGGTGAGGTATATCGCGGGGGTAGACATTGGCTTTGAAGAGGGCGGGGCGGTGACGCGGGCGGCAGTGGTGGTGTTGCAGTGGTTGCCAGAAGAGGCTCCGTATCTACCGGTGGTCGAGCAAGTGGTGCATCGCGAACCCACACGCATGCCCTATATTCCAGGGCTACTCTCCTTTCGCGAAATCCCCGCTGTGCTAGGTGCGTTTGCCAAGCTCAAGACTCAGCCACAGCTGGTGATGGTCGATGGCCAAGGCATCGCCCACCCCAGGCGGCTAGGGGTCGCGGCACATCTAGGGCTTTGGCTTGATCTACCTACCATCGGTATCGCCAAGTCACGGTTGACTGGTAAGCATGCAGAGGTTGGTGAAGCGCGGGGCGATTGGGTACCGCTCATGGCCGGGCAAGAGGTGATTGGTGCCGTACTACGCTCGCGGGGGAACGTAAAGCCGGTATTCGTCTCGCCGGGGCATCGGCTTTCGCTGGATACCTCCCTTGAGTGGGTAATGCGCTGCCTGGGCCCAACCAAGCTGCCTGAGCCGACCCGCTTGGCAGATCGGCTGGCATCGCGGCGAGATCAAAAGAAGCGTTAAATAAAGTCGATAAAAAGCTGCAGCAGGCTGGTCGCTTCTGGCGTCTCGCTAATCTCATTGAGTAGCTGGTCTGGGTTGTCACCCTGGTCACGCAGGGCTGCGCGCTGGCGCTCAATGTAGGCGCGCATGACGGGCGGTGAAAACTCAGGGTGAAACTGCACGCTCCATTGGCGCGGCCCGTAGCGTAGCGCTTGGTGGGCGTCGTGGCAGTTGTGGGCCAGAATAGTAGCGCCATGAGGAAGCTGCATCACCGACTGAGCGTGGGTGAGGTGAGCAGGGAAGTGCACGGGTAGTTGGCTAAAGAGCGGGTCTTGCTGGCCTGCCTGGGTTAAGCGTACCGTCCGAGTGCCCGATTCTCGGCCAGCGGGGTGATAGTCGCTAATACCGCCAAACGCCGCCGCCATTAGCTGATGGCCATAACAAACGCCCAGCAGCGGCAGGTTATCGGCCAGTGCTTGCTGCAGCCAGGGTTTTAGCGCCTCGCTCCAGGAGGGCTGCTCGCTCACCATGCTGTGAGAACCGGTAATCACGGCACCTGCAATGTCGTCGGGAGGCGTCGCCGTCAGCCGCGCATCCCACACCTTGAGCGTTAACTGCTCGGGTAACGTATCGTTCAGCCGCCGGATAAACAGCTGCTCAAAATCACCGTGTTGGTCGACCACTTCAGGGAAGGCGTCCCCGGTTTTAATAATGACTAAAGAGGCCATGGCATTCTCGTTATCGTGTCGCGGCGGTGGAAAGATAGCCGAATCAGGTCATTACGCTGTAAGCTGAAACGTCTTGTTTAATTACCGTTTTACCATACATTAGGAGCTTGATATGCAACAGATTACTCGTGCAGGGCAGCCGATAGATGTAGCAGGTACTCTACCTGTCGTTGGGCAAGCTGCCCCAGCGATGACGCTGACCAACAGCGACCTGGAAGATGTCACGCTGGACACCTACCAAGGCAAACGTAAAGTGTTGAACATTATACCCAGTGTGGACACGCCCACCTGTGCGATGTCTACCCGGCGGTTTAATGAGCTGGCCTCCAGCCTGCAAGATACCGTTGTACTGGTAGTCTCGGCTGACCTGCCGTTCGCCGCCAAGCGCTTCTGCGGAGCCGAAGGGCTGGATAACGTTGAGATGCTCTCCACCTTCCGCCATCGGGAATTCCAGGAAGCCTGGGGCGTGGCGCTGTGTAACAACAGCATGGAAGGGCTGTGTGCCCGTGCGGTCGTTGTACTGGATGCGGACAACCGCGTGCTGCACAGCGAGCTGGTTAGCGAGCTGAAAGACGAGCCGGATTACGAAGCGGCTCTCGCGGTGCTCAACGGCTAATTCGTTCGCGCCCTTGTTTGGCAGCCGCCACCAGCGCGCTAATCAAGCGCTGCTGGGGGCGGTTGAAGATTAGCCATTCGGGATGCCACTGTACGCCAATCAGAAAGTCGTGAGCTTCGGACTCAATCCCCTGCACTAGCCCATCTCTGTCTCTCGCGACGATTTTAATGTCTTTTCCCGCCTGGTTAACGGCCTGGTGATGCAGGCTATTCACACGGCACCAGGTCACCCCCAGCAGTTGATACAGTTGGCTGCCGCCGACGATATCGACCGTTTTACGGGGCAGCACGGTACGCCGCCGCTTCAAGCCTTCATGGGTGGTATAGATATCGGGATCCAGCGTGCCGCCCAGATGCACGTTGATCAGCTGCGCACCTCGGCAGATGCCCAGTACTGGCGTATGGCGGGGTATGAAGCGCTTCAGCAGGCCGAGTTCCAGCTCGTCACGAGCCGGGTCCAGGCGCACGTCCAGCTGCACTTCACCGCCGTACAGGTGGGCTTGAATGTCGTCCCCGCCGCCAATGATCAGGCCGTCCAGATGCTCTGGCAAGGGGCGGGAAGGGGAAAGCCGCAGCGGCCTGCCGCCGTGACGCCAGACGGCAAACCAGTCAAAGCACCAGGCAAGCTGGCTTTTGTAATCCGAGGTCGTGATGCCGATCAAGGGTCTAGACATAGCCAAACAGTCTGCGCTTGAGGCGCTGCCACCAGGGCTGGCGCTGTTCGGCCATGTACTCCTGGCAGCGGGCGTGAAGGTTGTCCTGATCGTGGGCCAGCTTCTCTACCTCCACCCAGCGGTTCCACTCCATTACGCTGCCCCAGCCCGGCTGCGACAGCTGCGCATTGGGCAACCGATAATGGAAGGTGGGCCGTGGCTTGGTCAACTGGCCGTGCAGCAGCGCGTGAGGGTGTTCCGGGCGCAGGTGGGCAAACAGCGGCAGAAGGTCCAGCTCGCGGTTACGGGTAGGGTTATCGGCCAGGTAGTCGTCGATGAAGGTATCTAGGTCCGGCTGGTAACGCAGATCCAGCACCTTACGGGCGTACTCCTTGGGAAACGGGTTGGCGTGAGGCAGCACTTCGCGGGTGATATCCACCTTAATTTCTTCACGCAGCCAATTGGCTAGCAGCAGGTAGGCGCGCATCATGGCGAGCAGGTACTCCACCTCCTGGCTTTCCACCTCAGGGTTCAGGTGTAGACCAAAACCATAGAGCAGGCTGGCATCGGTGCCTTTGGCGCCTTTTTCCCGCAGCGTTTCAAAGAGCGTATCGAGTGTTTCTAGCTCGTCCCAAGGAATAGGCGGGCAGACGATTTCGGTGGGCACCAAGCCGGTCACCATATCGCCGATCAGCTCGCGGGTTTTTTGGTGAAACTCTACTCGCCGCTGGTGCTGCTGGCGCGCCCATTCACTGTCGCTTTCATGGTGCTCTTCCAGCAGTGCTTTATCAGGGTGGGCGTATTGGGTATCCAGCTCAATGCCAAACTCTCCCCAACGTGTGCCTTCCACCTGTAGCCGATGAGGGCTGACCACGTTAAGCTCCCCACCAAATAGCGTGCGCACCAGCTCAGCCGTCTCGCGGGGCGGTAGCCCGGCAAACTCGATTTCAACGCCGACGCAGCGTGTTTGGCCATCTTTATTTACGCGTTTGGGTGGGGCTTGCAGCGTCATCTCGGTATCCTTGAGAGGAACGTTTGAAGGGTCAGCCTATCATAGTCACGCGTTGAGGCTGAGCGTAATCAACGAAGTAAATGTTAATCACCGGTACCTGTGACCGGTCTATGTCGGGAGTAATGCGTGCGACAGCACTGGATAACCCAAATCATCGTAGGCGTAGTGCTCAGCATGCTGCTCAGCGCGGCGGCACTGGCGCAGAGTGTTTCCTTGCCTAACCTGACGGGTGGCGACTCGTCGGAACAGTCCGAGGTAAGTAACGAAGATTTTCAGCGCTCGCTTGGCAATGTGATCTCCATGCTCGAAAACGAGGAGCAGCGCACCGCACTACTGGACTCGCTGCGCGAGCTGCAGGTGAGCACCGAGGCCGCCGAGGAGGATGGTGTCGTTCGCCAGGGGTTGTTAGGCGCGCTGGCCGATACGCTAACCGACATTGGCGAACAGGCCCAGGCGGGAGATTCACCGATTGACGAGTGGTCACGCCAGCTAGTGCAGGGGGCGGATGACTTACGCGCTTTACATGATGGCGCTGACCAAGGGGAGATCATTCGCGCGGTGGCCGACGGCGCCGTGTTGGCCTTTGTATGGAGCGCGCTGTTGGTAGTGATGATTGCCTTTGGCCGCTTAGTCGCCACGCGACGCCACTGGCCGTTGGATCTTCCCCGCGACCCCAAAGCGTGGCTGCTGGCGGTGCACTTTTTACGTCGCATGCTGCCGTGGACCCTGGCGTTTGCCATCACGCTCGGCATTGGCCAAATTCTGCCCTACAGCCCTGGCCGTGCCGTGGTGCTTGTCGTGGCGTATATCTGCCTGTGTGGTCGCGCGCTCTCGGTCGTGTTTGAGACCGTGATCGCCTTCTTCAGCCGTGGGCACCGTTTCCCTGCGGTGCAGGTGCTACAGCATAAAGCGCTGCGTGGCCTGTTTGTGATTGGCGCGTTGATTGCTCTGGGCGATGCGGTGAACTCCACGCGCTTAGTAGAACTACTGGGCGCAGAGCTTTCCGGCTTGGTATCGGTGCTGGCGAACATGCTGGCAGCGCTGCTATCGGCGCGCTTTATCTTTAAGTTTAAGCGCCCCATACGTCATCTGATTTGCAACCGGCCTTATAAGCAGCGCCGCGATGCCAGCGCCGCGGTTGAGATGATTCGTACCTTGGGAGGGCTGTGGCATATCCCGGCGCTTTTAATGGTTGGTGGCTCGCTGCTGGCGATTTTTATTACCGTAGGGGATGTGGGCACGGCCCTGGCGCGCTCGATTGTCTCTGCCAGTTTACTAGTGCTGACGCTAGTCGTGACCGGGCTGCTGCGCCGCCAAGCCGAGCGGCTCAACAAGCGCCGGCATCGCCGCCGCTTCAGTCAGTACCGCAAGCGTTTGGAACGTTTCGGGTTCGTGCTGGCACATATTTGCGCGTGGATGGTGTTCGCCGAGCTCTCTATGCAAGTGTGGGGCGGTTCGCTGTTTGGTTTAGGCCAGCAGGCGGTGGCCAGCGCCCGCATCGGGCAAGCGCTGGTGAGCCTTGGTGCTACGATTTTGCTGGCCTGGCTGGTATGGATCTTTGCCGATACGGCCATTCAGCGGGCGTTGACCTCTTCGGCTCGCTCCCGCGGGCGGCGGGTAAATCAAGCCCGTGCGCAAACCATTACGCCGATGATTCGCAACGTGATTTTTGTCGCTATTTTGATCATCGCGGTGATCGCGGGGCTAGCCAACCTTGGGGTGAACGTCACGCCACTGCTGGCGGGTGCCGGTGTGATCGGTCTGGCGATTGGTTTTGGTGCCCAAACCCTGGTGCAGGATTTAATCACTGGTATTTTTATTCTGATTGAAGACTCGTTGGCGGTGGATGACTTTGTGCAGATCAACGGCCATATGGGCACAGTAGAAGGGTTAACACTGCGCACCGTGCGACTGCGTGACCTGGACGGCGTGCTGCACATCATCACCTTCAGTCGTATCGAATCGATCCACAATATGTCCCGCCAGTTCGGTATTGCGCTGATGCGTATTCGCATTCCTTACGATATGAAAATCGACGATGCGATTACCCTGATGCAGGAGACCGCCCAGGAGCTACGTAAAGACCCGATGATGCGCCACTACATCTGGTCGCCGCTGGAGATGCAGGGCGTGCAGGGCTTTGAAGAGGGCTGCCCCATCCTGCGGATGCGTTTTCGCACCGCACCGGAAATGCAGTGGGATGTTTCCCGCGCCTTTAACCTGCTGCTGAAGCAGCGCATGGAAGCACAAGAGATCGACCTGGGTGTACCGCGTTTGAGTGTCAGCATGGAAGCGCGCTCTGAGTCGCGTATGGAAGACACCTCCGGCACCGATTTAAGCATGGAGCGGGGCGAGGAGAGCCGTTCTTCTTCCAATGAAGAGCCACATAAAAAGCCCGCGCCCCCGAAGCCCGCACCACGCCCCACTCAGGCGGAAATCCGTCAAGACGAGCGGGAGCGCCACGGCACGTCAGCCCAAGCCAAGCCCCAAGCTCAAGGCAAACCCCAAAGCGAGGCCTATGCCCGCCCCCACGGTGAAAACGGCGATGAGTAACCATGGCCCCCGCAGGCGACGCCAGCGGTTATAGAGCGAGACCGCGTGACTGACGCGGTCAACTAGCTCATCGTGGCGTGAGATCGCGTTATCCGGCGGCAGCGAAAAATCATTGGCCACATCGCCCTGCCAATGGGCACCGTGGGTTAGGCCCAACCGGGCGCGCAGGCGCCCAATGTCGCTCAGGGTGTGGTGAAGGGTGTCGTAGGTTTCCCGGTGTGGGGCAACGGCGAGCACGGAGGTAGCATCCTGGCGTAGTGCGCTATTGGGGCAGCGGGCCAGGGCACTGTTGATCTGATGGTCGTTCGCGTCAGGCGACAGAGCGAGGCGTTGATACAGGTCGCGCATAATCCAGGAAGTCTCTTTCCAAGCGTAGTGATTAGTAGGTTTGCATCAAATAATCATAGGCATTTTTGATGCGTTGAAAACGCGCCGACGCTAGAGCGACCTGGTGCTCGCTATCGGAGTAGAAGCGATCTGGGTGGTGAAGCTGGGCCATGCGGCGATAGGCGCGGCGTACATCGGTTTTGCTCGCCCCTGGCGTCAGCCCCAGGACGGCGAGGGCGCGAGTGGTGCGATCGGGAGGCGGTGGGCTGCTACGTTGCTGGCGTTGTCGTGACTCCTCTTGCCGCGCCTGCTCCTGGCGTGCCTGCTCGGCTCTGGCCTTCTCCGCTTTCTGTTCGGCGCTGGACTGCTCCGCCCGCGCTTTGGCACGGCGGGCGTCCTCTTTTTGCTGCTTTTTTTCCTGCTGCTTCTGCTTCTTTTCCTGCTGTTTATCCGCTTTGGCCCGCTGCTGCTGTTCAGCCTGTTCTTGCGATGCCTTCTCGCGTTGGGCGGCGTCGGCCTCTTCTTGCGCCTTCTGGGCGTAATAAGCCGGGTCGTGGGTTTGCCAATAGGCGTCGCGGCTTGGGTCTTCCGGCTGGCGCAGCGGCTGGCCAGTCAGTTCCTGAAAAAGCGTGCCCAAGGTGGCCGGCGCTACGTTTAGCAAATCGGCTAAAAAACGCAGGATATAATGGTTGGCAAGCGAGATATCGCCGTCGTCCGTGGCCACGGTAATCGCTTGGTGCATCACACTCAGGCTACGCTCTTTAGAACACTCTTTGCGTACCACCTCGGCGGCCAGCTGAATGGCGTGCAGGTCTTGGCTGTGGGCAATACTCATCACCGGCCCCAGTTCGTGTCCGTGGCGAAACTGCGATGTCACCTGGGCCAAGCGGCGACGCCGCTGGCCTTCCGAGACGTGCTGGCGGTGCACCAGCACCCAGCCCAGCAGTAGTAGTGTGGCCGTATCCACTTGGCTGCGGCTTTTGAGCAGCAGCAGCTCAAAGGGTGAAAAACGGGCGGTGGACATTCCCTAGCTCCAAGGCGAAGTAGTAAACCGTAGCCTCTGTTTAGCAGACCACTATGGCGAGCTCACCATGGTATATCATCGTGTTTGGCAATGAAGTAGGAGATTCGTGAGGTGATCAACGTTGAGCGTAAAAATAGCTTCCAACTGCGCCTATCGCGGCGGCTAAAAGAAGAAACCTCGCATACGCTCGATGTGTATTTGTTCGTGCCCAAAGAGCTTGGGTTGAGCACTCACGTCATTTCCGAAGAGGCATTTTATCATGGTGCGATCAGTGTCTCGCGCACTTACTACAGCGACGAGTATCACTTGCCGCTGGTGCATAGCCGATTGGCTAGCCGTAACCAGTTGGGTAGCGACTCTTACCGCTTGAGCCTCAGCCTTTACGCCTATCAATACGTGGGGGCCTTGGAGCGCACCACCCAAGCCTTGCTGGCTGACGCCCGTAAGCTGCGTCGCGAGCCAACCGATGAGCCAGACGCCTGGAATGAGAAGGCCAACGCACTGACCGAACGGCTCGCGGAAATGAGTGACCTGAGTGACGGCATTCTCAAACGCCTGCGGCGCAACCCGCCCAGCGACGAGCGTCTTTATAAATACTTTGCCAATATCGACAACTACCTCTCCTGGTTCACCGAGCAGCAGCTATTAGCTCTAGTCGCGCATATGCCACGGGGCGGGCCGTTTAGTGATATCAAGCGGCGCTTTATTACCATTTGCCAGCGCGAAGGGGAGTACCGTCAGGCCCAGGAGTACAACGCCGAACGGGTCATGGAAGATCCGACTCGCATGTCGAATAAAATGCGCCTGCTGCGGCTCTTGATTGAGCAACCGATCACCCTCAAGCAGCGTACCCTGGAGCTGGGTAGCGGCGAACAAAAGGCGGTCAAAGCGCTGGCCACGGCGGTGGTGATGGCGTTTGTGTCGCTGGGTGTTCTGCAGCTACGCAACGCCTTGGGGGATATTACCGCACTGTTTGTGCTGGCCATGGCGCTGCTCTATGCGCTGCGGGAAGTCTTCAAAGATGACCTGCGTAACACGCTATGGCGCTGGCTACGCCGTGGCCGCCCCAAATGGCGTCGCCAATACATCGACCCCACCCGCAACGCCCTGGTAGGGCGGCAACTTGAGTGGTTCGACTACAAGCGCTATTCCGCTCTGGATGACGATATTCAGCAGATGCGGCGGCGCACCGTGGCCCAGCGTGACGAGGTGGTGATGCACTATCGCTCCAGCTCGCGCATGTCGCCAACGCGCTTTCTCAGTGGTTATGAACACACCCGCGAAACGCTGCATATCGATCTCTCGATGCTGACCCGCCTAATGAGCAAAGAGAAACATCACATCTACCGGCTCAAAGATGGTCAGGTGGTGCGCGAGAGTGTGGAGCGGCGTCATCTATTCAACTTGGTAATCCGTGAAACGGGCAGTGAAGATACGCCTTATTTGGCGCGCTGGAAGGTCGTGGTCAGCCGCTCTGGCATCGTCGCGGTGGAAAGAGTCGCGGAGAGCAGCGCTGAACAAAATGGCAATAAACTGCGCTAGATCACAATAGTCTCAATGATCGTGCCCGCTATGCAGCTATGCACTAGCGGGCATTTTCTACCTTATGAGACTGCCTTGATTGCTTGTTCCAGGCTTTCCACGCTGCGCTCCGTATGGTGCAGCTTATCCAGCCCAAACAGGCCTATGCGGAAAGTTTGGAAGTTGTCGCCCTCATCGCACATCAGCGGTACACCGCCTGCCACTTGCACACCCGCCTGGGCAAGCTTGCCCACCAGGCCGCTATCCTCGCTATAGCACACCACTACGCCGGGTGCTTCAAAGCCTGGTGCAGCAACGCTTACAAATCCGTGGCGTTTCAGCATGGCGCGTACTTCACGTCCAACCGCCTGCTGCTCCTCTTTAACTTTGGCAAAACCGTAGTCGCGTGTCTCTTGCATGATATCGCGCAGTGTTCGCAAGGCATCTGTGGGCATAGTGGCGTGATAAGCGTGACCACCGTTTTCATAGGCCTGCATGATGCTATGCCACTTGCCCAGGTCACAGGCGAAGCTATTGCTCTGGGTCTCGTTCAAGCGCTGGGTGGCACGCTCTGAGAGCATCACCATGGCGCAGCAGGGGGGGCCACTCCACCCTTTCTGCGGCGCACTCACTACCACATCAATGTCCAGTGCCTGCATATCCACCCATAGGGTACCAGCAGCAATGGCATCCAATACGAACAGGCCGCCTACCGCGTGAGTTGCCTGCGCTAGCGCCTGAATATAGTCATCTGGAAGCAGCAAACCTGCGGAGGTTTCGACCTGAGGCGCAAATACTACCGCGGGTTGCTCGCTGTGAATCCGTGCAACGGCCTCGTCAATGGGCACTGGCTGAAAGGAGGAGTGCGGCTCATCGGCATTCAGGCGTCGTGCTTTAAGTACGGTGTGCTGGTCAGTTAAGCGACCCATTTCAATAATTTGTGTCCAGCGATAGCTAAACCAGCCGTTGCGAATGACCAGCGTTTTCTGGTCAAGAGCAAACTGACGCGCCACTGCTTCCATACCAAAGGTGCCGCTACCGGGCACGATCACCGCCGCGTGCGCGTTATACACCTCTTTCAACGTGGCAGAAATATCGCGCATCACCGTTTGAAACTGTTGTGACATGTGATTCAAGGAGCGGTCCGTGTAGACCACTGAGTACTCAAGCAAGCCGTCGGGATCGACGTTCGGCAGTAAACCAGCCATGGCGTTCTCCTACTGTTAGAACAGTTAGTTAGTCACTCTAAAGCGCGTGGTTACGTCTCAGAATACGGATAACCTCGCCGCGATGCCAATAGTGTTCATCACTAGGGTATACGCATGGGTATGACTAAAGTTGCACCTGAGTAAACGTTTACGCATTGTCCGTAAACGTTTACTTTAACGATCGAGGCTCTAATTAATGCCCTTTTGATTCAACTGCCAGAGCTGTATAAGGAGAACAGATGACCCTTAACGTCACCGTGTGGGGCGAAAACGTCCACGAGCAAACCAACGAGGTGGTAGCGCGCATTTATCCTACCGGGATGCACCAGTGCATCGCCGACGGTTTGAATGAGTCAGAGGCGCTGTCCGCTACCGCCGTCACGCTGCAAGACCCAGAACAAGGGCTCAGCGAAGAGACGTTGGAGAATACCGATGTGCTGCTGTGGTGGGGCCACGCCGCCCACGGCGACGTGCTGGAAGAGACCGTTGACCGGGTGCAAAAGCGCGTGCTGCAGGGCATGGGCTTGATTGTGCTGCACTCCGGCCACTACTCCAAAATTTTCAAACGGCTGATGGGCACCACCTGCTCGCTGAAATGGCGAGAAGCCGGCGAGCGTGAGCGGCTCTGGGTAGTGAATCCTGGCCACCCCATCGTGCAAGGGCTCGGCGATTACATTGAACTGCCCCATACCGAAATGTACGGCGAACCCTTTGCGGTACCCAACCCGGACGAAGTGATTTTCATCAGTGCCTTCGAAGGCGGCGAAGTGTTCCGCTCCGGCCTGACCTACAAGCGTGGCAACGGCAAGGTTTTCTACTTCCGCCCCGGCCACGAAACCTACCCGATCTACTACGACGAGCAGGTCAAGCGGGTGCTCAAAAATGCCGTGGTCTGGGCGCAGCCGGAAGGCTCCCGGTGGATCGACAGCTGCCCCAACGTCCCCGCCGACCAGGCGCCCAACCCGGTCGAGATCAAGGGCGAAAGCCTGCACAAACCCGGTGAGGAGGGGTTCAAATGATCCGTATCGCGATTATTGGCGCGGGCAGCATGGCGGGCGAGCACGCCAAGCACTATGGCCGACTCGAAGGTGTCGAAGTGGTTGCCGTATGCGACCGTGATTTCCCCAAGGCCCAGGCCTTCGCCGAGCGCCATGGCATTGCCGATGTTTACCAGTCGCTGGACGACATGCTGGCCCGCGACGATATCCACGCGGTGAGCAATGTCACTCCGGATGGCGTGCACAAGGCCACGTCGCTGGCCGCCATCGCGGCGGGCAAACATATCCTGTGCGAAAAGCCCCTGGCTACCAACGCCGAGGATGCCCATGAGATGGCCGCCGCCGCCCAGGCCGCCAACGTCATCAACATGGTCAACTTGAGCTACCGGGACGCCCCTGCCATTCAGCACGCCCGCGCGCTCGTCACCGGCGGCGCCATTGGCACCGTGCGCCATGTGGACGCCAGCTACCGCCAAAGCTGGCTGGTCAGCAACGCCTGGGGCCGCTGGGACCAAGAGAGCCAATGGCTATGGCGGCTCTCGGAAGCCCACGGCAGCAAAGGGGTGCTAGGCGATGTGGGCGTGCATATCGTCGATTTCGCCAGCTTCCCGGTGGGCGATATCACTCGGGTGAACTGCGAGCTGACCTGCTTCGATAAAGCGCCGGATAACCGCATTGGCGACTACGTGCTGGACGCCAACGACACGGCGCTGATGCGCGTACGTTTTGCTAACGGTGCCATGGGCACCATCCAGGCGACCCGCTGGGCCACCGGCCACCACAACTCGTTAACGCTGAGCGTTCACGGTGATAAAGGCGCCATCCGCGTGGATCTGGATGCCTCCAAAGACGAGGTACAGGTGTGCCTGAACGACGATGTGCATCCTGCCCGCTGGAGCACGGTCAAGGCGCCGCCCACGCCCAGCATTTATCAGCGCTTCATCGAGAGCATTCGCACGGGGGAGAACGACCAGCCCGATTTTGCTCGCGGTGCGGCCATTCAAACCGTGCTAGACGCCTGCTTTGTGTCCAGTCTGGAAGATCGCAGCATGGCGATTGCCAGCTAACGAGCACGTTGCAACACGCATCTTTAAACGTACGACACCCAATAACAAAATGAGGATTCCACGATGCGCTCAACATTGAAAACACCGTTGCTGCTGATGACGTTACTGCCTGTGGCACTGCCTGCTCTGGCCGCCGAGATCACCGTGGCCTGTGGCGATGGCGGTGCGGCGGACTTCTGCCCGGCGCTTGCCCAGCGCTGGGCCGAGGCCAACGGCCATCAGGTCAATATCGTCACCACGCCAGCCTCGCCTACGGAAAAGCTTTCGCTTTATCAACAGCTGCTGGGCAGCCAATCCCAAGATGTCGATGTGCTGATGGTGGATATCGTCTGGCCGGGGCTGCTGGCAGAGCACTTGGTGGATTTGCACGATTACCTGCCGGAAGGCGCAGCAGAAGGATTTATTCCCTCGCTGATGGAGAACAACACCGTGCAGGGCAAGCTGGTCGCGCTGCCCTGGTTTACCGATGCCGGGCTGCTCTACTACCGTCATGATCTGCTCGAGCAGTACGGTGAAGAGGTGCCGCAGACGTGGCAAGCGCTGACCGACACCGCCCGACGCATTCAAAACGCTGAACGGGAAGCGGGCAACGAGCGCATGCATGGTTTCGTCTTTCAAGGGCGCGCTTACGAAGGGCTGACCACTAACGCCCTGGAGTGGGTGACCAGCTACGGCGGCGGTACGTTCGTGGATGCCGAGGGGCAGGTGACGGTTAACAACCCCCAGGCGGTGGAAGCCCTGGCGCTAGCGGCCTCTTGGGTGGGGGATATCAGTCCAGAAGGTGTGCGTAACTACATGGAGGAGCAGGCTCGCGGCGTTTTCCAGGCGGGCAACGCGGTGTTTATGCGCAACTGGCCCTACGTGTGGTCGCTGGGGCAAGCGGACGGCACGCCGATCCAGAACAAGTTTAGCGTAGCGCCGCTGCCCAGCGGGCCAGAAGGGCAGTCGGTGGCAACGCTGGGCGGTTGGAACTGGGCGGTGTCCCGTTACTCGGATGAGCCGCAGGCGGCCGCTGATCTGGTGGCTTATCTCACCGCCGAAGCCCAGCAAAAAGCCCACGCCATTGAGTTTGGCCGTAACCCCACGCGCCCAGCGCTCTATGAGGACGAAGACGTGCTGGCCGCGCAGCCGTTTATCGGCGAGCTATATGAGACGGTGATGAACGGCGTGCCGCGCCCGGCCAGCATTACCGGCGATGCCTATCCGCGGGTCTCCAACGCGATCTTCAACCGCGTGCACGATGCGCTGTCCGGTAGTATCACGCCGGAGCAGGCGGTGCAGCAGTTGGATAGCGAGCTGGCGCGACTGGGGCGGCGTGGCTGGTAGCGCTGATTGCTCGGCAGCCTGTGCATTCAGCGCTTTTCGGCCCCGCTTTTTGTACAATCAGGGCCCGACTGGCTGAGGCATGGCATGAAACAGAACAAACCGAGCGCGCAAACCGCCACCATTCGTGAAATTGCCCGGCGTGCCGAGGTCTCGATTGCCTCGGTAAGCCGGGCGCTGAACGGCAAGCCGGGGATCAGCGACGCGCTGCGCGACAAGATTCTCACCATCAGCCGCGAAGTGGCCTATCAGCCCAGCGCGGCGGCGCGGCAGCTCATCAGCGGCAAAGCCGCCGTCGTAGGAATCTCCCTTGGGCGGCAAGATATCGAGCTGCGCCCTTACTATATTCTGCTCTACCAGCACCTGACCGTCGCGCTGCACCAGCAGGGTATGGTGCCGATCTTTTTCCACCACGACCAAACCCATGAGCTGCCAGAACGGGCGGGCGCGGCGATTTTGCTAGGGGAAACGGGTGAAGACGAGCGCCCAGGCGTACTGCGCGCGGCGGGCATACCGTTTGTACGCATTGGCAATGCGGGGGAAGGCTTTTCGGTGGCTCCGGACGATGTCTCCGGGCTATACCAGATCACTCAGCATCTGATTCAACAAGGGCGAACGCGGATTGCCTTTGTGGGCGGAGAGTTGGACGTACCGCGCCCCCACAGCCGCCTTTCCGGTTACCAGCAAGCGATGGCAGAGGCAGCGCTTAGCGAGCAGTTACTCAGCCTGCCCTATCGGTTTACGTCCGACTCGCTCACTAGCTACCGCTACCTTAACCGTATTCTCAACCATGACGACCCACTACCGTTCGATGCGCTGGTCTGCGCTACCGACGAGCTGGCGCTCGGCTGTGTCGCCGCGCTGGAAGATCGCGATATTCGTGTGCCCGAAGACGTGGCCGTTACCGGCTTTGACGACCTGCCTACCTTGGCGACGGGCTTAACCACCGTGCGCCAGGATATTGCGGCCATTGCGGCGATGAGTGTCGAGCTATTGAGCGAAGCACTGGCGGGAAAAGCGCCCCGGCACGTGTCGCTGCCGGTGGCGCTTGTGTTGCGAGAAACGAGCTAAGAAGACCCCGATTTACTATTACGCTTGTCCATACTGCGTTGAAATTAACCTCAAAATGCTCATTTACTATCTGTAAACTCCGCTTTTTCGGTTAATTTCGCCTTGTCTGGCCTGCGCTCATAACGTAAATCATGGCCTTCTAACGCCCCGGCAGCTGCTCCGGCCCAAAAGCGTCGGGCAGCAGGCTGTCCATGGTGTAGGTTTTCAACACCTCGCCCTGTTTGGAGAGCACCATGATTTGCGTGCTGGGGGTGGCGAATTCGCGGATGCGCTGGCGGCAGTCGCCGCAGGGCGTGCAGAGGTGCTCGCCGGGGCCCATCACGTAGACCTTGGCCAGCTCGCGCTGGCCAGCGGTAACCATGGCAGAAATCGCCGAGGCTTCGGCACACAGCCCTTTGTAGTGGGCGACTTCCACGTTGCTACCGGCAAACTGCTGGCCGTCGGGGCACTCCATCACCGCCGCCACGGGGTGGTTGGAGTAGGGCGCGTAGGCGTTGCCCAGGGTGCTCAGCAGCGTGTCGACCAATGCCTGATCCGCGTGGCTCATGGCGCTATTCTCTCTCTGTGTTCAGGATGTCTATGGGCTCAAGACGCCGGGCATTACGCCTTGGCGGCGTCATCGCGCAGAACGGTGTCGAGGGCAATCACCATCATGTCGTTGAAGGTGGTTTGGCGGTCGGCACTGGAGAGCGAGTCACCTTTCAGAATGTGGTCGGAGACGGTGCAGATGGTCAGTGCACGGACACCGAACTCGGCGGCCACGCCGTACAGGCCTGCGGCTTCCATCTCGACGCCGAGGATGCCGTAGCGCTTCATCAGCTCGGCCATGTCGGTTTGCGGGTTGTAGAACAGGTCCGCCGAGAAGATGTTGCCGACTTTCACGGCGACGTTCTGCGCTTTGGCGGCCGCCACGGCGTGGCTGGCCAGCTCGAAGTCGGCAATGGCGGCCAGGTCGTGGTCATTGAAGCGCATGCGGTTCACTTTGGAGTCGGTGCTGGCACCCAGCCCGATCACCACGTCGCGCACGTTGACATCGTCGCGTACCGCGCCGCAGGAGCCCACGCGAATGATCGACTTCACGCCGTAATCGGTAATCAGCTCTTTGGCGTAAATGGACACGGAAGGAATACCCATGCCGTGGCCCATGACGGAAATCTCGCGGCCTTTGTAGGTGCCGGTGTAGCCGAACATATTGCGCACGTCGTTCACCTGGCGCACGTTCTCCAGGTAAGTGTCGGCGATGTACTTGGCGCGCAGCGGGTCGCCGGGCATCAGTACGGTATCAGCGAAATCGCCCTTCTCGGCATTGATATGTGGGGTAGCCATGGAACACTCCTCTCTAAAAAATGTTTGGCCTGAATAACCCAATCAGTGGCATTCAGGCCGTGCACATCAGCGTGCTAATGGGGTTGTCGGCTTTTATGCCGCGTTCGGTAAAAAGCTCTCGCCATCGGCCATGGCATCGACGGCGAAGAACGCCGCGAGGGTTTGGCCAATGTCGGCGAAGGTGCCGCGCTCGCCCAGCGGGCCGGGGGTGAAGCCTGCGCCGCGTACCATGATCGGCACGTATTCACGGGTGTGCTCGGTGCCTTCCCAACTGGGGTCGCAGCCGTGGTCGGCGGTGAGCAGCAGCAGGTCGTCGTCGTTGAGCGTGGCGAGCAGCTCCGGCAGGCGGGCATCGAAGTGCTCCAGCGCAGCGGCGTAGCCCGGCACGTCCCGGCGGTGGCCATAGACCGAATCGAAATCGACGAAGTTGGTCATGATCATGGTCGGGCGGTCGCTGGTTTCGTTGGCGGTGCGCGCCACTTCCGCCAGGGTGGCCTCCATCAGCGCGTCGTGGCCGCTGGCTTTGACCTTGTGGGTAATGCCGCAGTGGGCGTAGATGTCGGCGATCTTGCCAATCGACACCACTTCACCGCCGGCCTCAGCCAGCTTTTGCAGCACGGTGGGGCTGGGCGGCTCAACGCTGTAGTCGCGGCGATTGCCGGTGCGGGCAAAGCTTTCGCGGTCGTCGCCGATAAACGGGCGGGCGATAACACGGCCAATGTTGTAGGGCTCCAGCAGCTCGCGCACGGTTTCGCACAGGGCATAGAGACGCTCCAGGCCAAAATGCTCTTCGTGGGCGGCAATCTGGAACACGGAGTCCGCAGAGGTATACACAATCGGTTTGCCGGTGGCGATATGCTCTTCGCCCAGGCGGGCAATAATCTCGGTGCCTGAGGCGTGGCAGTTGCCGATCACGCCCGTTAAATCCGCCTCTTGAACGATGGCATCCAGCAGCTCCAGGGGGAAACTGTTGGTTTTATCGAGGAAGTAGCCCCAGTCAAAGCGCACCGGCACACCGGCAATTTCCCAGTGGCCGGAAGGGGTGTCTTTCCCGCTGGAGATCTCTTTGGCGTGGGCGTAAGCGCCGTTCAACTGCTCGGGCAGGCTGACGCCTTCCGCCACGCTACCGGTGGCATCCCGGTGGGCGTGGAACAGGCCGAGCGCGGCCATATTGGGGAGCTTCAACGGGCCGGAACGCTCGGCGGTATCCGCTTCGCCACGGGCGCAAGCAGCGGCGATGTGGCCCAGGGTGTCGGCACCCTGATCGCCAAAGGTAGCGGCGTCCGGCGCGCTACCGATTCCAAAAGAGTCGAGTACTAAGACAACGGCACGACGCATTAGGCTTCTCCTCGGAAGGTCTCTTGCAGCAGGGTGTCGGCGGTGGCTTCAGCGTCACCGATGGTGACCGCCGCACGTAGCTGGGCGGCGGCGCGGGCGGCGGCCTCTTCGGTGCGGGCGTGGACGATGGCCAGCGGGCGCTGGCTGTCGACACGGTCGCCGATTTCGACGATATCGCTAAACCCGACGCTGTGATCGACGCTGGCGTCGTTACGCAGGCGACCGCCGCCCAGTTCCACCACGCTCATGCCCACGGCGCGGGTATCGAAACGCTGTACGATACCGCTCTGCTCGGGATACACCGCTTGAGTCACCGGGGCGGTGGCCAGGTAGCTGTCCGAGCGCTCCATAAAGTCGGCGGGGCCGCCCAGTTCGCGCACCATGCGGGCGAAGACTTCTGCGGCCGCGCCGGAGGTGAGCGCTTTGTCCAGCTTGGTAAGGGCTTCTTCGCGGTTAGCCACCAGTTTGCCCGCCATCAGCATCTCGACGGCGAGTTCGCGGGTGACCTGCATCACGCGGCTGTTGGCGCGCTCGCCGCGCAGCAGCGCCAGGGTTTCGACGATCTCCACCGCGTTACCGGCACACGGGGCCAGTGGCTGGCTCATGTCGGTGAGCAGGGCGGTGGTGGGTGTGCCTGCCTGGGTGGCCACGTTGGCGATACTTTTCGCCAGCTCGCGGGATTTTTCCGGGGTGGGCATAAACGCGCCGCTGCCTACTTTGACGTCCATCACCAGGGCATCCAGGCCAGAGGCCAGCTTCTTGCCCAAAATAGACGCGGTGATCAGCGGAATAGATTCCACAGTGGCGGTCACGTCGCGCACGCCGTAGATGCGCTTATCCGCCGGGGCGAGGTTGCCGGTTTGGCCGATAATCGCCACACCGGTGGATTTTACGACATCGCTGAAGCGCTCGGGCGCGGGGTAGGGGTCGTAGCCGGGGATTGATTCCAGCTTGTCCAGCGTGCCGCCGGTGTGGCCCAGGCCACGGCCAGAAATCATCGGCACGAACGCGCCGCAGGCGGCGACCCAGGGGCCTAACACCAGCGATACCAGGTCACCCACGCCGCCGGTGGAGTGCTTGTCCACAATCGGGCCGGGTAGGTTGAGGGAATCCCACTGCATGACGTGGCCAGAATCGCGCGTCGCGGTGGTCAATGCCACGACTTCTTCGCGGCTCATGCCGTTTAAAAACACCGACATGGTGAAGGCGCCAATCTGCGCGTCGCTGATGCGGTCGTCGGCGATGCCCTGTACGAAGGCTTTGATCTCTTCAGCGGGCAGCGGCTGGCCGTCGCGCTTCAGGCGAATCAGTTCTTGGGGAAGCAGGGCGTGGTGAGATGCGTTTGACGACATTTAGTAGCCTCCATTGGTCGCGGCATCGGCATTGCCGTTTAGCGTGTTCAATAAGTTATTCAGCAGGCTGGATGCACCGAACCGGAAGTGCTCGGGCGTCACCCACTGTGGGCCCATGATGTCGGCAGCCAGCGCCAGGTACTGGGCCGCTTCTTCGGCGGTGCGAACGCCACCAGCGGCTTTGAAACCGACATTTTTACCGCTGGCTTTGATGGCTTTTAGCATGATCTCGGCGGCTTCCAGGGTAGCGTTGACCGGTACTTTACCGGTGGAAGTTTTGATAAAGTCCGCGCCACCTTCGATGGCCAGCTCGCTAGCGCGTTGGATAAGCGCAGGCTCTTTGAGTTCGCCAGATTCGATGATGACTTTTAGCTGGGCTTGTCCGCCGCAGGCGGCTTTACACATTTCTACCAGCTCGCGGCCGGTCTCTTCATCGCCTGCCATCAGCGCACGGTAAGGAAACACCACGTCGACTTCGTGAGCGCCAGACGCCACGGCTTCGCGGGTTTCACGGGCAGCGCCCATGATATCGTCGCCGCCGTGGGGGAAGTTGGTGACCGTGGCGATCTTGACTTGGCTCTCCAGCTTGTGGGCGCTGAGCGCGCGGGCAGCGGTGACGATGAACTGCGGATAAACGCACACCGCCGCCGGGTTGCCGAACGGCGTCTTCACCTGCTGGCACAGCGCTTCGATCACGCTGTCGGTGTCGCTGTCGTTCAGGCTGGTCAAATCCATCAGCGTCAACGCTTGGCGAGCGGCTTGGGTGAGTTGGGCTTGAGTGAGCTGGGGGGAGGCAGTCGCGTTCATGAAATTCTCGCAAATCAATAAAAGACAAAACGGGCACTGCGAAAACATAGCAGCGCCCGTTGCATGGTGTCGTACTCGCTGCGTTAAGCCGTCAGGTTGCCCAGCGCAATAAAGAAGCCAGCAATGGATGCCGACATCAAATTAGAGAGCGTACCGGCCAAAACGGCTTTCACACCGAAGCGGGCAATCTCTTTGCGACGCGTGGGCGCAATGCTACCCAAGCCGCCCAGCAGAATCGCAATGGACGACAGGTTGGCAAAGCCACATAGCGCAAAGGAGAGAATCGCCATGGTGTGCGGGGTCATCAGTTGACCCGTCGCCGCCACCACCTGTTCCCCATCGATATAGGGAGCGAGGTTGATATAGGCCACGAACTCGTTGACCACCAGCTTTTGGCCGATGAAAGAACCTGCCAGCGTTGCCTCTTCCCACGGCACGCCGAGCAGGAACGCCAGCGGCGCAAACAGCCAGCCGAGAATCAGCTCGAGGCTCAGCGATTCAAAGCCGAACCAGCCGCCAACGCCACCTAAAATGCCGTTGATCAGCGCGATCAAGCCGATGAACGCCAGCAGCATGGCACCCACGTTGGCTGCCAGCATCAGGCCGGAGGTCGCGCCGGACGCCGCGGCATCCAGTACGTTGGTAGGCTTGTCGTCCTGCTCTTTCAGCTCTTCATCGACCTTGGAAACGCTGTCGCTATCTTCCACGTTCTGGGTTTCCGGCATGATCAGCTTGGCGAACAGCAGGCCGCCAGGCGCCGCCATGAACGAGGCCGCCACCAGATACTCCATGGGAATGCCCAGCGCTGCGTAGCCCGCCAGAACGGAACCGGCTACCGATGCTAAGCCGCCACACATCACCGCAAATAGCTGCGAAGGCGTCATGCGGGCAATAAATGGGCGTACGACAAGCGGAGCCTCGGTTTGGCCCACGAAGATATTGGCGGTCGCAGAGAGCGATTCGGTGCGCGAGGTGCCCAGTGCTTTTTGCAGTGCGCCGCCCAGAATCCGAATGACCCACTGCATGATGCCTAGGTAGTAGAGCACGGCAATCAGCGACGAGAAGAAGATGATGACCGGCAGGACTTTGATGGCGAAGACAAAACCGACGTTTTCTACATCGGCAAGGCCACCAAACAAAAAACCGATACCGTCGTTGGCGTACACCAGCACCTGGCTAACACCAGCGGAAATGGCTTGCAGCACCGCCTGGCCGAACGGCACGTAGAGCACAAACGCGCCAATACCGGCTTGGATGGCAAAGGCACCCAGTACGGTGCGCAGCCGAATCGACTTGCGGTCGTAAGAAAAAATCAGGGCAATGGCCACTAGGGTGACCATACCAACCAGGCTCATGATGAGGGTCATGGGAGTACCTTCGGATCGTGAGGAGTGTGAGCGATTACAGTAAGTTCAACTTCACTGAGTAGATCATCGCGTTTTGGTAAGCATCCGGGGTGCCCAGTTTATTCTCTGAGTAGCGGTACTGCACGCCCGTGGTGATCAAATCAGACGGATGCCACCACAGGCTGAGTGCGCCGTTGGTGCCTACGCTGCCTGCTTTATCGCCCACGTAGTTCTGAGTCAGGTAGTCGTCGTCACGGCCGAAGGTCTGCTCGTGCCAGTTGGTCACGCTGAAGTTCTGGTTCAGAGCGGTAAAGTCGTAGCCCGCGACCCAGCCAGCCATAAAGCCGTTCATGCCGGTATAGCTATTGCTCTGTACCCGCGCTGCGCCAATAAACGGTTTGAACCACAGGCCGTTATCAAACGTGGTGCGGTAGCCCAGACCCAGGATTTGGTCCTGCTCGCGAGACTCGTAGCCGTAGTCGCGGAAATCGTACAGGTGGGCGTAAATCGATAGCGGGCTGTCGCCCAGGTAGATGTGCGAGGTCACTTTACCGGCGGTGCGGAAGTTGTCTTTACCGCCGCTGGATTGGTCGAATTGGTCGTTGGTCGGGTTCTCGAAATCGAAGAAGCCGTAAAATTCGCCCCAGCTAAAGCCGACGCCGCCTTCGATTTCAACATACGTAAAGTCGCTTTTCGCTGCGTTGCTAGCAGTGCGCGCTTCGGTGCCGTTCGACCAGTCCAGGTAGTTGATCGATACGTTAGCGAACGACCACAAACGGTCAAGGGTATGCGGCTCGGAGTCATCGGCAAAGGCCGGCGTTGCCAAGGCAGCACTTGTCAGTAAAACGCCAGCGCCAAGCGTGACGAGCGAAGAAACGTGAGAGGGGGATAAAGCGGTCATGAAAGCCTCAACAAAGGTTGTTACGGTGCCACGAGAGGTGGCATACCGACGTTGTGGGTCGTGCAGGCTGGCGTTGATGTTAAAATTATAACATTGAGTGTTATTTTTTTAACGCTGATTTGCAAGTATCGTCACATCAACGCTATTTAAATGTGATAAGCGCATCACGGGTGGGGGACGCCAGTGAAAAGAGTGCGCAGTAGTGGAAATTGGCAGGGGCCTAGCTCAGCATAGGATGCCTGGCGGGGCGCAATGCCGATAACAAAATGAATCATAAGGAGATGCCGGACATGAACGATCGCAGCGCACAGCGCATGGCCATGCTGCAAGAAGCGCTGGCCAGCGGGGGAACCCTGCATCTTCGCGATGCCGCCAAGCTGTGCGGCGTCTCCGAAATGACCATTCGACGGGATCTCTCGACGCAGCCGTCGGCCATTAGCCTGTTGGGCGGGCGATTGGTGATGGCCAGCTACCCCGGCGTGACGCCGGTATACGATTTGACCGAGCAGCAGGCGAGCCATTACCAAGTCAAACAGCGGCTTTGTCAGCGCGCGGCCAGCTTCATCGAAGAGGGCGATACGCTGTTTATCGACTGCGGCTCCACGCTCATTCCACTGCTGGGTCAGCTTAGTCGTTTCCGAGAGCTTACCGTGGTGACCTATGCGCTCAACGTAGCCAATGCCGTCGCTGGGCTGCCCAATGTGCGCCTCGTATTGCTAGGTGGGCTTTTCTACGCGTCCTCTCAATCGTTTGGCAGCGACGGCATGGGCGCGGCCATCGAGCGCTTGGGCATCAACAAGGCGCTGATCTCTGCTGCCGGCGTGGATTGCGAACGAGGCGTAAGCTGCTTTCATTTTCACGAAGTCGGGCCTAAGCAGGCGGCGATTGCCACCGCGATGCAGCGGCTGTTGATTGTTGACTCCAGTAAGTTTGGCGTGGTGCGCCCGGCCTATTTTGCCTCGCTGGAAGACTTCGATGTCATCGTCACCGACGACGAGCGCGCCCCTGGTTTGCTGGAGCGCCATCCGCTGCCCGCGCTTAACGTCACGCTCGCCTAATGAAAGACGGTCGAAGCTCCGTATCGCCCTCTTCAAACCGGTGCGCGGGGTGCGGCATAACGTCTCTTTCTGATTGACTCAGATCAATAGAAAATACTTTAGTCTTAGTTGATGCGCATCAGCGCATGGCCGAGGCTCGCCACCAACCCCATGCGGTGGCGCATATTTTTCCCGGAGCAACGCTTACGCTCTCACTGCTCTGGGAAAAGTATGGGGTGATAGTTAGCTTGCTACTTAGCTGGCTAGTTAGCCAGCCAAGCAGTGGGCTGTTTTAGACAACTCTCTGATGAGATCACACCATGCAACTACCTACCCACTGGCGCAGGCGAGGCACTTTTGTGCTCGTCGTATTGTGCTTGCTGTTAACGGGCTGCAGTTCTGCATTGCTGGATCCCAAGGGGCAGATTGGCGTTGAACAACGCTCGCTGATTCTGACCTCCTTTGGGTTGATGCTGATTGTGGTCATTCCGGTGATTGTGATGACGCTGCTGTTTGGCTGGCGCTACCGGCGCAGCAATAGCGTTGCCAAGTATCTGCCGGACTGGGCGCACTCCAATACGATTGAAGCTGCCGTCTGGACCGTTCCCTGCTTGATCATCGCCGTTCTCGCCTTTCTTACCTGGAAAACCTCGCACTCCCTTGACCCCCACAAGCCCATCGAAAGCAGCGTAGCGCCCATGGAAATACAGGCGGTGGCGCTGGACTGGAAATGGCTGTTCATCTACCCCGAGCAGGGCATTGCCAGTGTCAATGAAGTGGCCTTCCCGGTGGATACGCCGGTGCGCTTCAGGGTCAGCTCTGGTTCGGTGATGAATGCGTTCTTCATTCCCCACCTGGGCAGCCAGATCTACGCCATGGCGGGCATGGACAACGACGTGCACCTGATCGCCGATGAAGAGGGCGTCTACCCAGGCCGCTCCACCAACTACAGCGGTGCTGGCTTCTCTGGCATGACCTTCGATGCCCACGTGACCTCTTCGGCGGAATTCGACGCCTGGGTGGACAACGTGCGTGACGCCGATGACACCCTGACCTTCCCGGACGGTTACGAAGCCCTAGCGCAGCCGACGGAATACCACCCGGTGGCGTACTTCTCGGCGGTTACGCCTGGGCTTTATGAGTCGATAGTCAGCAGCTTCCACGGTGGTGACGGCAGTGGGCACGGCGGTCATGCAAGCCACGGTGACGCCATCAGTGATGCCCACGATAGCCACGGTGAATCCAGCGAGCTAGAGAGCGCCAGCGCGTCTCAACAGCAGGCCGCGATCGGCCATGTTACCAATCAGCATGCGGGTGATGAACACGCCATGGGCGGCCATCCCACAAGCGTTGAAGCGGGGGGTTAAGCATGTTTGGAAAACTCACGTTAGAAGCCATTCCATACCACGAACCGATCATTATGGTCGTTGCCGCCTTTATGGCGATTGGGGGTACCGCGCTACTAGGCGCACTGACATACTACCGAAAATGGGGCTGGCTGTGGAACGAGTGGTTCACCTCCGTTGATCACAAAAAGCTCGGCATTATGTACTTTGTGGTGGCCTTGGTGATGCTGCTTCGCGGCTTTGCCGATGCGATTATGATGCGTACCCAGTTGGCCATGGCGGCCGGTGGGGCTGCTGGTTATCTCCCTCCTGAACACTACGATCAGATCTTTACCGCCCACGGCGTAATCATGATCTTCTTCGTTGCGATGCCCATGGTCATCGGCCTGATGAACCTGGTGGTGCCGCTGCAAATCGGCGCCCGCGACGTTGCTTTCCCGTTTTTGAATAACCTGAGTTTCTGGCTGTTCGCCGTGTCGGCGATTTTGGTCAATATTTCCCTCGTGGTAGGGGAGTTCGCCAAAACCGGCTGGCTCGCTTATGCGCCTTTATCGGGGATAGAGTTTAGCCCTGGGGTGGGGGTTGATTACTGGATATGGGCACTGCAAATATCCGGGATAGGCACGACGCTCACCGGCATCAACTTCTTCGTTACCATTCTGAAAATGCGCACCAAAGGCATGACCCTGTTCCGCATGCCGATTTTTACCTGGACGTCGCTGTGCGCCAACGTCCTCATCATTGCCTCTTTCCCGATTCTGACCGCGACCATCGCGCTGTTAACCCTTGACCGCTACTTCGGTATGCACTTCTTCACCAATGACTTTGGCGGCAACATGATGATGTACGTCAACCTCATTTGGGCATGGGGTCACCCGGAAGTGTACATTCTGATTCTGCCGGCCTTTGGCGTGTTCTCTGAAGTCATCGCCACCTTCGCCCGCAAGCGACTGTTTGGTTACAAAACCATGGTGTGGGCCACGGTGGCCATTACGCTGCTGTCGTTCATCGTCTGGTTGCACCACTTCTTCACCATGGGGGCCGGTGCCAACGTCAATGCCTTCTTCGGCATCATGACCATGATCATTGCCATCCCCACCGGGGTGAAAGTGTTCAACTGGCTGTTCACCATCTTCCGCGGCAGCCTGGAGCTGACCTCGCCGGTGCTATGGACCCTGGGGTTCATCATCACCTTTACCCTGGGCGGCATGACCGGCGTGATGCTGGCGCTGCCAGCAGCCAACTTCGTCCTGCACAACAGTCTGTTCGTGATTGCTCACTTCCACAACGTCATCATCGGCGGCGTGGTGTTCGGTATGATGGCGGGCCTGACCTACTGGTTCCCGAAAGCGTTCGGCTTCACGCTGAGCGAGAAGTGGGGAAAGCGCTCGTTCTGGTGCTGGTTCATCGGTTTCTACGTCGCGTTCATGCCGCTTTACGTGCTGAGCTTCTTCGGTGCCGTGCGTCGCATGCAGTCCTACGCCAATCCTGAGTGGCAACCCTGGATGATTCTGGCCTGGGTAGGTGCCGTGATCATCATGATGGGGATTGCCTGCACCATCATTCAGTTCTGGGTCAGTATCCGTGACCGCAAGCTGAATGCAGATCTGACCGGCGACCCCTGGGATGGCCGCACGCTGGAGTGGTCCACCTCGTCGCCTGCACCGTTCTACAACTTCGCGCGCCTGCCGGAAGTCGGCGACATCGACAGCTTCTGGTCGCAAAAGCAGCGTAGCAACGAGCAGTTGGACGAAGCGCCCTACACCGATATTCACATGCCGCGCAATACCGTGGCGGGTCCGGTGATTAGCTTCTTCGCGCTGATTCTAGGCTTTGCGCTGGTGTGGCATATCTGGTGGCTGGCAGCCGTGGGTGCATTGGGCGTCGTCGTCAGTTTCATCGCCCGTGTATTCAACGAAGATATCGACTACTACGTGCCCGCTGCCGAAGTGGCGCGCATCGAGCGCGCGCACGAAAAGCGCAAAACGTCTGCGCCGAGCAGCGCAGCGTCTGACCGTGAACAGACCAACTATGTGGAGACACGCGCGTAATGGCCACCGATACCCTACATCATGGCGCCGCGTCCGAGCCCCATGAGCACCACGACGCGACCGGCACGAAAGTATTTGGCTTCTGGGTCTACTTGATGAGTGACCTGGTGATCTTTGGGTCACTGTTTGCCACCTACGCCGTGCTGATGAAAGGCACGGCCGCCGGGCCAACGGCGGCAGATATTTTTGAGCTGCCCTTTGTGCTGGTGGAAACCTTCCTGCTGCTGTTCAGTAGCTTCACCTTTGGCATGGGCGTACTGGCGATGAATGCCGAGCGCGTCGGCCAAGTAAAAGCGTGGCTGGCGATCACCTTCTTGCTCGGTGCCGCGTTCGTCGGTATGGAAGTGTACGAGTTTCAGCACTTGATTCATCAGGGCTACGGCCCTGATCAGAGCGCGTTTCTCTCGTCGTTCTTTACCCTGGTCGGCACCCACGGCCTCCACGTGACCGTTGGTTTGGTGTGGATTCTAGTGATGCTGGTGCAGCTTTCGACCAAGGGCATCACCCCGATGACACGTCCGCGGATTCTGTGCCTGAGCCTGTTCTGGCACTTCCTGGACATCGTGTGGATCTGCGTCTTCTCGTTCGTTTATCTGATGGGAGTGCTGTGACATGAGTCATTCATCATCTTCAACGTCTTCTCACGGAAGCGTTAAATCGTATGTGACGGGGCTTCTGCTATCTTTAGTGCTAACCGTGATTCCGTTCGCGGTCGTTATGAGCGGTGCGTTGAGCACCGCCACGACGGTGGTGGTCATCGCTATAACAGCCGTGCTGCAGATTTTGGTCCAGCTGGTCATGTTTATGCATATGAATACCAAAGCCGACGAAGGCTGGAACGTGATGTCCTTCGTTTTCACACTGACGATACTCGTCCTGGTGGTAGGGGGCTCGTTATGGATCATGCAGCATCTGCATCTCAACATGATGATCGGCTGAACGTGGCGCCGAGCCGCTGGCGCGACGTGCTGGCGCTCACCAAGCCGGGGATCATTGGTGGCAACTTGATTGCGACCTTGGGCGGCTACTTTTTAGCCGCTCACGGCACCTTCGATTGGGTCACCTTTGCCTCGGTGATGATGGGCATTGCGCTGGTGATTGCTTCGGGCTGCGCCTGTAACAACGTCATCGACCGGGATATTGATGCACTGATGGCGCGTACGCGCCATCGCCCGCTGGCCAAGGGGCGCATCTCAATCACCCAGGCGCTGGGCATTTCAGCGCTGTTGGGGGTGGCCGGTGTGGTCTGCTTGGCGCTGGGTACCAATGGGTTGACGGTGGCGCTGGCGGTAATCGGTTGGGGCGTGTATGTGGGGGTGTATAGCCTCTATATGAAGCGCCACTCTGAGTACGGCACGCTGGTAGGCAGCCTCTCCGGTGCCATGCCGCCGGTAGTGGGGTACTGCGCGGTCACGGGGCAGTTCGACAGCGGCGCGTTCATGCTGCTGGTGATTTTCTGCCTGTGGCAAATGCCGCACTCCTACGCCATCGCGATTTTCCGCTACGCCGATTATCGCCGTGCGTCGATACCCGTGCTGCCGGTGGTTCACGGTATCAAACGTGCCAAACACCATATTCTGGGCTATATCGTGGCCTTCATTCCCGCGTCACTGGCGCTGGTACTGGCCAGCCAAGCGGGCGCAGGCTACCTGTGCGTGGCGCTCACCATGGGCGGCTACTGGCTCTACTTGGCGCTGTGTGGCTATCGATTAGAAGACGACGTGCGTTGGGCGAAGAAGGTGTTCGGCGTGTCTATCCTGACCATCACTGCGATGAGCTTAGTGATGGTGCTGGAAGCCATGGTGCCGATGTGGGTGTAATGCCTAACAACGATTGAACCTGACGCAAAACTTGAACGCCCCGAACAGTGAACTGTTCGGGGCGTTCTTTTTAGCGCAGCTTTCAGCGGATACGTATACAGGGCTCGGCGAGTGCCTAGCCTTGCCGCTGGCTGGCCTGGATTGCGGTGAGGGCGATGGTGTAGACGATGTCATCCACCAGGGCGCCGCGGGACAGGTCGTTCACCGGCTTGTTCAAACCCTGCAGCATCGGGCCCACGCTGACCACTCGGGCGCTGCGTTGAACGGCTTTGTAGGTGGTGTTGCCGGTGTTGAGGTCGGGGAACACGAACACGGTGGCCTTGCCCGCTACGGGGGAGTCGGGGGCTTTCTGCTTGCCCACGCTTTCGATGGCGGCGGCGTCGTACTGCAGCGGGCCGTCGATAGCCAGGTGCGGCGCGCGCTCCTTGGCGATGCGGGTCGCTTCGCGCACTTTATCCACGTCGGCGCCGGTGCCGGAGTCGCCGGTGGAGTAGCTGATCATCGCCACGCGCGGCTCGATGCCGAAGGCCTCGGCAGAGCGGGCGCTTTGTAGGGCAATTTCGGCAAGCGTTTCGGCATCCGGGTCTGGGTTCACCGCGCAGTCGCCGTACACCACCACTTGCTCGGGCAGCAGCATGAAGAAGATCGACGAGACCTGGTTGTACTCCGGGGCCGTCTTGATCAGCTGAAACGCCGGGCGAACCGTGTTGGCGGTGGTGTGTACCGCGCCCGACACCAGGCCGTCCACCTCATCCAGCTGCAGCATCATGGTGCCCAGCACCACGTTGTCCTGAAGTTGTGCTTCGGCGGTCAGCTCGTTGAGCTTGCCTCGGCGGCGTTCGACCATGGGGCCGATATAGTTGGCGCGGGTGCTTTCCGGGTCGATGATGGTCAGCGTGTCGGGCAGCGTCAGGCCACGGTGGTGGGCCACGCTTTCGATGTCCTCCCGCTTGCCTAGCAGAACGCAGTCGGCAATACCACGGCGCTGGCAGATGATGGCGGCTTCGATGGTGCGCGGCTCGTCGCCTTCCGGCAGCACGATGCGCTTTTTGGCCTGTTGGGCCAGCTTCACCAACTGATGGCGGAACGCCGACGGCGACAGGCGGCGGGGGTAGCCACGGCTCAGTTTGGCTTTCAGCCACTCCAGGTCCATGTGTGCCGCCACGTAGCGTGCCACCTGCTCGGCGCGCTCGAAGTCGTCCATGGGGATTTCAGTGCTGAGCTGGCTCAGGTTCTGCGCCGTGGTCAGGCTGTCGGTTTCTACCGCCAGCACCGGCAAGCCGGTTTTCAGCGCTGGGCGGCACATCTCGATCATGCCCTCGTTGGGCAAGAAACCGTTGGTGAGCAAAACGCCCGCCAGCTGGGTGCCGTTCATGGTGGCCAGCGCGGAGGCCAGCACCACGTCATCACGGTCCCCGGAGGCGACCACCAGACTACCCGGCGTGAAGATATGCAGCGCATTGGCCGCACTTCTGGCACACAGGCTGGTAGAGAGGACGCGGCGGCTGGCGGCTTCACCTTCGTTGAGCATCTTGGCATTCAGCGCCCGGGCTACGTCTAGCGTGCGCGGAGCGCTCAGGGTCTTGCTGTAGGGTACCACGCCAATCAGGTGGAAGCGGTCGGTGGCTAGCGCCGGGGAGTAGCGTCGCAGTTCGTTGAGTACCGGCTCTTCCAACTGCGGTTTGATGGTGCCCGGCGCGGCCGAAAGGTCATCCTCCTGACCGTAGGGCAGGTTTTTCATGCGCATCAGAATGCCGCCCAGGGTGCGGCTGGAGCTGACGCCGCCAAAGCTTCGAGCGTGCATATCCAGCTCTTCCGCCAGCGTCTGGGGCTCGTTGAGATCCCCGGAGCCCACCAGAATGATCCGCGCGTTCAGCGCATGAGCGAGCTGCACATTGGTTTGAGTGGCGTAGGTGGTGTGCTGGGTCGGCACGACGCCTTCCACCACGATCAGATCCAGCGCGCTGCCGTCTCGGTAGGCCTGCTGCACCACCTGCTCGTAGAGCTCGATGACGTTTTCCATCAGCTCGTCGGTTTGGTCGTCGCGCAGCAGCCGCTCCAGGCGTGCCTGGGAAATAGGCGAGGGCGGGCGCTGGTTCAGCGTCCGCGAGACCAGCGCCGTCGAGCGGTCAAGGCCCGGGCCGTTCAGCTCGTTCTGCATGAACGGCTTCAGAAAGCCGGCTTTCAGGCCAATGGTGTCCAGCGCCTGAATCAGGCCCAGACAGGCCGAGGTCAAGCCTGCCCCCATGCTGGTGGGGACAAGCAGAATGGCTTGGGGTTGCTCGGGGGAGCTGTTCATTCAGGGGTCTCCACGCAGTGGCGGGTTTCCATGGCAATGCGGCCCTCTTCATCGGTGGGGATCACCCACACTTCCGGGCCTTGATGACCAGCGCTATCCAGCTTGCCCTCTTTGCCACGGATGGTGGCTTCATTGGCCGCTTCATCTAAGCTGAAACCAAAGTGGGGCAGCAGGGCCAGCACTTCACGACGTACGATAGGCGAGTTTTCGCCAATACCGCCAGTGAAGATCACGCCGTCTAACTTAGGTAATGCACAAGACAGCGCCGCCAGGGATTTGGCAATGCGGTAACAGAAGACGTCCAGCGCCAACTTGGCGCCAGGGTGCCCGGCCATGGCTTGGTCTTCTACTTCGCGCATATCGTTGGTCAGGCCGGAAAGCCCCAGCAGGCCGCTCTGCTTGTTCAGTACGTTATCGATTTCATCTAGCGACCAACCTAACTGGCGGTGCAGATGCGCATGCAGGCCGGGATCCACGTCGCCGCTGCGGGTGCCCATCACCAGGCCTTCCAGCGGGGTAAGGCCCATGCTGGTATCCAGGCTCTGGTTGTTCCACACGGCGCTGGTGGAGCAGCCGTTGCCCAGGTGAGCGGTAAGCCAGCCGCCTGCGCCACGGCTGCTCAGCTCGCCAGCGCGCTGGCTAACAAAGGCGTGGCTGGTACCGTGGAAACCGTAGCGGCGAATGCCGTGCTCGGTATACAGCGCTTCCGGCAGTGCATAGCGATAGGCGCGGGGCGGCAGCGTCTGGTGGAACGCCGTATCGAACACGGCCACCTGAGGCAGGTCCGGAAACACCTTACGAGTCGCGGCAATGCCCGCTAGGTTGGTGGGGTTATGCAGCGGTGCTAAGGCAGCGGTGGTCTCGATGGCCTCGATCACACTGTCATCGATCAGCGCTGCTTGGGTGAAGTGCTCGCCACCATGAACGATGCGGTGGCCCACGGCCCCCGGTACGCGACCTTCCAAACGCTGAAGAATGGCGTTCAAGGCGTCGGCGTGGTCAGCATTCGGCAGCGGTTGGGTAAAGCTTTCACCGGCGCTGTCTTTACCTTTCAAGCGGGCGTCGCTGCTGCCTAAGCGCTCCGCTAGCCCGGCCAAGCGTGGTGCCTGCGGGTCCGCATCGATCAAAGCGTATTTAATAGAAGAAGAGCCACAGTTAATGACCAGCACCGGTGCGTTCATAACCACCTTTGTAACGTAATGAGGAAGTTAAGGGAATAGACTTTAGTTTAACATGCTGCGACGCGGAAAATCAGCGAAGAATTTTGTTAGCCGTCTATGTAAAATGTCGGCATCCTGTTTCTTATATAACCTATCGTGAGCCGTTCTGTGCCTATGTCCTCAACATCTTCCCCCACACTGCTACCCCGACATCTCGCTATTCTGCTGATGATGACGGTGGCGACGATGTTCGCTGCTAACCACGTCTCAGCTCGGCTGGCGTTTGATAATGGCACAGGATTGCTCTTAGCGGTGTTGATGCGCTCAGGCGTGGCTTGCTTGATTCTGCTTTCCTTGGTGATTCTTCAGAAAAAACGCCTTTGGCTGCCTCCGGGAGCGTGGCGCTGGCAGCTCGCGGTGGGGCTTCTTATTACGCTGCAAAGTGTCAGCTTATATTCCGCCGTGGCGCGCTTGCCGGTGGTGATTGCGCTGCTGCTAGTGAATACCTTTCCTATTCAACTGGCGCTGATTAGTTGGGCGCTGGGCGGCCCTCGGCCATCGCTGCGCAGTTGCTTGATTATGGGCACCATTCTGATTGGCCTGTTGGTGGTGCTGGATATTCCTAGCTGGGTGGCCAACGCCGATGCCATGGGGCCGGAGTGGCTGGCAGGCATTGGTTTTGGACTACTAGCGGCCTTTGCGTTTGCCTGCGCGTTGTGGGTCACCGAGCATCGCCTGTCTGGGGTAGGTAGCACGCTGCGCAGTCTGCTGACCATGCAAACCGTGTTCATCGCCATGATCATTGGAGGGTTTCTCGGGGCCATGCCGGGCGGTATGAGCCTGCCGGATAACAGTACTGGCTGGATAGGGTTAACGCTACTGGCGCTGCTGTACGGTAGTGGATTCTCGATTCTGTTTATTTTCGTGCCCCGGCTAGATATGGCCCGCAACGCTCCGGTGATGAACTTCGAGCCGGTGGCGTCGCTGTTGATAGCCTATCTGGTACTGGGCCAAATGCTCAGCCCTAGCCAACTCGTGGGCGGCGCGGTGGTGGTTGGGGGCATCGTCGTACTGAGCCTTTCCAAAGGGCGTTAGAAAACGTCATCAACAGCGCAAGAAAAAAGGAAACTCGATGCAAGTGCCAGTAGGTGAATTGCGTTCTTCATGGGCCTAGGCCACACTTCGAAAGCGTAAGGAAACACTGTTTTTTAACTGAGGTGATCCCCATGAAGATGACCGTACTATCACTGACCTCTGCAGCGCTTCTGTTAGGTGCAGGTGCGTTTGCGGCATCCGCCCAAGCCCAAGAATCTTTCCAATACCCACAAGGATACGTGGGTGGCGATGCCATGTTTTGGAGCCTCAACCCTGACCGTGGCGACTCCCGTGACGATGTCGGCCTACGCCTGCGCGGTGGTGCCCAATTCAACGATTATTTCGCCCTCGAGGGCCACCTAGGTACCGGCGGTTCGGATCGCGGCGCCGATCTAGACCATCTGGCGGGTGCGTATGCTAAAGGCATCCTCCCGGTAGCGCCCAACTTCCGTCTTTACGGTTTAGCGGGTTTCTCCGAGGTCGAGATCAGCGATAATCGCGAAAGTGGTCTCTCTTACGGCGCGGGTGCCGAGATGGACATTGCTAACAACGTCTCGATTGGTGCCGACTACATGCGCTACCTGGACGAGTCCGCCTACGATTTCGATGCGGCGAGCGTAGGCCTTCGCTACCGCTTTTAACACGGCAAGCGTTTAGCGCTTATTCATCAAGGGAATAGGACCCCGCTGACCGAGCACAGACTCGGCAGCGGGGTTTTTTTACGATTATTGTTAGCGTGCTAATAAATTTGTTAGACTAAGGTATTCCATCTAACGCTACCCCGAGTGCACGTGACCGCTTGGGGGCCAGTGAACGAGTAATACCCATGACCCCTGATCAACGATTTACCCGCTGGGTGAAAATAGCCCTGGCGGCGTTTGTAGTGCTGTTCGTCTATTTCTTACTCGCCGATAGCTTTATGCCCATGACTCCGGAAGCGCGCGCGATGCGGCCCGTGACGCGTATTGCGCCGGAGCTCAGCGCGCCGGTGAAAGACGTGGTGGTGCGGGACCATCAGCGGGTGAACGCGGGCGATGTGCTGTTTCAGCTAGATACGACGCCGTTCGAGCTGGCACGCCAGCAGGCTGCGCTGAATCGCGAGCAGGCCGAGCAGGAGAACGCTCGGCTAACCGCCGAATTGGCGGCGGCGCGAGCCTCGCTGGCATCAGCTCAAGCCACGTTCGAAGAACGCAGCGGTGAGCGCCACCGCGCTGAGGCGTTGTTAGGGCGGCAGGGCATCTCCCGCCAGCAGTACGAGCAGCAAGTGGCCGCCGAGCATACGGCCCAAGCTGCCGTGGCGTTTGCCCGCGCGCA
This sequence comes from Halomonas sp. Ps84H-12, assembly GCF_024124725.1. Classification (NCBI taxonomy): domain Bacteria; kingdom Pseudomonadati; phylum Pseudomonadota; class Gammaproteobacteria; order Oceanospirillales; family Halomonadaceae; genus Halomonas; species Halomonas sp. Ps84H-12. The sequence continues at coordinate 157,140 of NZ_JAMXSJ010000002.1, forward strand.
AATCGATAGCCTAGAAGTGCAGCTAGGTGAAGAGGGCGACGCCAACCTGCGGCTGCGCCAGGCCGACAATGCGCTCGCCCAAGCCGAGTTAAACGTGGCCCGTGCCACGGTAAGAGCGCGGGAGGCGGGCGAAGTCACCAACCTGCAGCTACAGCCGGGGGATTACGTACAGGCCGGCCAGCCCGCCGTGGCGCTGGTGGCCAGCCGTGTCGACGTCGTGGCCGATTTTCGCGAGAAAAGCTTGCGCCACGTGAAGGAAGGCGACGAAGCAACGGTGGTGTTCGATGCGCTGCCGGGACGACTGTTGGCAGGCCACGTGAGCGCGTTCGATGCCGGTGTGCGGGAAGGGCAGCAGGTGGCCGACGGGCAGCTGGTGGACATTCCGACCTCCGACCGCTGGGTGCGCGATGCCCAGCGGGTGCGTATTCACATCGCGCTGGACGAGCCTTTGGACGAGCTTCCACCCAGCGGCGCGCGGGCCACGGTGCAGCTAGTGCCCGGCGAGCACGCGCTGGCCAAGCCGTTTGCCTGGCTGCAGGCTCGGCTCGTGAGCTGGCTTCATTATGTCTACTAAATCGCCTACTCAATCAACCTCGCGTACGGGAACATCCGCTACGCGCTCAGTGCCCGCTTCCTCGGCGCTCAGTCAGAATGGGTTTAGCCAGAGCGGACTTAGCCAAAACGGACTGCGCCAGTGCCTGCGGGTCGCGGGCGGCGGCACCTTGGGGTTCATCATCAGCCAATTGATGGGCTGGAATTACGGTGTCTTCTTTACCGTCTTTCCGATGTTCTTGCTGGGGTTGGTGCCGGTGTTGAATGGCTCGATCATTCGCCAGTTTCTCTCCAACGTGAGCCTCAACGTGCTGGAGGTGAGCCTGGTGGTCGGGCTGTTAAAACACATGCCCGTGGTGATGACGCTGGTGGTGCTGGGGCTGTTTTTGCTGCGTTTCAACTTGATGGCCAAAGGCCCGCTGTTTCTGTTTGGTGCCAACGGCGTGTTGACGCTCAGCATACTGCTGCACTTCGCCAGCTACCCCAGTGTGGATTTGAGCGACCTGTTGGCCAGCAACCTCATGGCCAGTGTGCTGGCGGTGTTCATCGCCATGCTGATGTACACCCTGTTCCCCGATAGGGAACCCCGCCAACCGCCACCCAGAGGCAGCAAATCGACGGCGCAAATCCGCCATGAAACCCTGATTGGCGGCATCACCGCCACGCTTTCGTTCGTAGTGTTTCAGGTGCTCGATCTGCGCGGGTCGCTCTCGGCGCAAATGGCCACCATCTTGATTCTGTTTACGCTGGGCTACTTTGGCGCGCAGGTGTCGGCGGCCAAGCGCGCGGTGGGCACGCTTTTGGGCTGTAACCTCGCGCTGGTGATGCAGCTGGCGCTCTACACCCAAAGCCACCACTTTCTGCTGGTGATTATGCTTTATTGGCTGGGTTTGATGCTGTTTGCGCGGGAGCACGTCTTGGAAGGCGGCGGTTCCGGCATCGGGTTTGGCGGGCTCACCACCATGGGCATTCTGTTCGGCCAGTCCTTGGGGCCACAGCAGGACTTGGTCTACAGCGCGCTGTATCGCTTTTCGTCCATGAGCATAGCGCTGATCGGCACGCTATCGGTGATGATTTGTCTGCACTATCTGCTCAACCGCTGGGAACCTACTCGCCTGCTCGAAAAGTAGTTGAGGTAATTTTTTAACGAGGCACTACGCTGAAAAGAGCCGCCGGGAAAGCCAAAGAAGCCGCCGGTAAGGCCACCGGCAGCAGCAAAGCCGAAGTCAAAGGCAAAGGCGATGCCAAGGAAGGGGCCAAGAAGAACAAGAAGAAAAAGTGATGCTTGTTGCGCAAAAGGAACAACCGGAGCCCATGATGGCTCCGGTTGGGGTGTCACAGGGCTACACCTCCTGGTACAGCGCGCTGCCTTCCCGGCGGAACTTCTCCGCCTGCTCCTGCATACCGCGCTTCACTGCTTCGGCATCGCTTTCGCTGGCGTTTTCCGGGGTGCGGTCGCGGTAGGTGTCACGTACTTCCTGGCTGATCTTCATGGAGCAGAACTTCGGCCCGCACATGGAGCAGAAGTGGGCTACCTTGGCGGAGTCTTTGGGTAGGGTTTCGTCGTGGTATTCACGGGCGGTGTCCGGGTCTAGCCCCAGGTTGAACTGGTCTTCCCAGCGGAACTCGAAACGCGCCTTGGAGAGTGCATTATCGCGACGCTGTGCTGCTGGGTGGCCCTTGGCGAGATCCGCCGCGTGGGCAGCAATTTTGTAGGTAATAATGCCGGTTTTAACGTCATCTTTATTGGGCAGGCCCAGGTGCTCTTTGGGCGTGACGTAGCAGAGCATCGCGCAGCCAAACCAGCCGATCATCGCGGCACCAATGCCCGAGGTAATATGGTCGTAGCCGGGGGCGATATCGGTTACCAGCGGTCCCAAGGTGTAGAAGGGCGCTTCGTCGCAGTACTCCAGCTGCTTATCCATGTTCTCTTTCACCAGGTGCATGGGCACATGGCCAGGGCCTTCGATCATCACCTGCACATCGTGCTTCCAGGCGATATGGGTCAGCTCGCCGAGGGTCTTGAGTTCTGCCATCTGCGCTTCGTCGTTGGCATCCGCCACTGAGCCGGGGCGCAGGCCATCGCCGAGGGAGAACGCCACGTCGTACTGCTTGCAGATCTCGCAGATCTCCTCGAAGTGGGTGTAAAGGAAGCTCTCCTGGTGATGGTACAAACACCATTATTCCAAAAACATTGACTAGTTTCGCTTTTATAGTACGAATGGGCACAGTTTTTGCTACCTTCCTTACCTAGCGAAATGTCTCTGCCAGTTCATCCATCGCCCATGCTTCCCATCAACGTTTCCTGATTTTCGTTTAGGTCTTGACTCTCAGGATATTGGCATCTAGGTTTTAGACAGACCTGTCTGTACGGAGGTGTTTAATAGTGACGCATAATCCATCTTCACTCTCACGGCCTAGCGAACGCATTATTGAGGCTGCCAGTCGTTTGTTTTTTCGCCAAGGTTACTGTTCTACGGGAATTAATCAGATTATCAGCGAGTCGGGGGTTGCTAAGGCCAGTTTTTATACGCATTTCCCTAGCAAAGAGGCCCTTGCCATGGCTTGGCTTAGGCAGCGCGAAGAACGCTGGATTGAACAGCTAACTGAGCGAATTTCTCAGCATCAACTAACTGAGAAGCGGGTTTCCGCTATGTACACCATGTGGTACGACCAGATTCGCGAAGAAGGCTACCGTGGTTGTGGCTTTATTAATATGGCTGGGGAATTCAGCGATGAAAAGAGTCCGGTTAGGGCTCTCGTGCGTGATCACAAAGAGCGTGTAAGACAAGTTGTCGCCAATAATGTGCTGAATGAATATCGGCCCATGATGGAGCCCGAGGTATTTGACGAGTTGGTGAATACTATTTACTCACTTTTTGACGGTGCCATTATTCAAGCGCAAAACTTTATGCAGGATTGGCCGATTGACTCTGCAATGAAGACGTCTATGAAAACTCTTTCTCATTATCGTAGTGGAGCAGTCCTATGAATGGTACAGAATATGAAGATAACCTGGAGGTTATTGTTCGAGATTCTCTGGGTTGTTTTACTCCCTTATCTGCTGATCAGATTGATACTGTTAGTAATGCTAGCAAATACTCAATATCAGAGAATGACAGAGATGCAGGTAGCTCATCTCTAGAAGATGTCTTTGGGTATATGGCAGCACTCAATAAAATGGCTGTAAGTGGCAACGGGATATGTGCTGATCGTTCCGGAAATGCTTCCCTTCATGATGGCTTAATAAGTACAGCTGATTACATTTCTCATAAAGTCAATGGCGCTTCGGTGCGCTACATTGAAATTGGTCCTGAGCCCTATAAAACAGAGCTTATAATAAAAAGATTAATTGGAAATGGTGTGGATTTAACAAGCTATATTGGTTTGGATATTAATCCAGAGTCAGAGAAAGCCATGCGTTTGGCGTTGGAACCGGTTGTCGGTAAACAACGGTTTAGTTATAAAATTAACGATTACAACGAATTGCAGTCTTCCAGTTTCGGCTTTCATGACGGTATTACAGTAGTTACTATGATGGGATTTCAAGAAGGAAATGAACTGCCCAGGAAAATGTTGAGGATACTTAAAAAGTTAACTAGCAAAGGTGATTTGCTGCTTTCCGAGATGCAGCTTTCTAGTTTGGCTGGCTGGAAACCAATAATTGATTTTTATAGCTTACAACCAATGAAACAATTTTCCCAAAAAATCTGCGAACGGGCTCAGCTTAAGCCAGCAGGTCAACATAGGATTTTCCTGACACCAATTGAGACTGAGCTAGGTCCAGTAATGACTGCAGCCACAGTCATACCGTATAAGCTATTTGATCATCATCGTTACCTGCTTACAAACTGTTGCCTTAAATATACTAAGGATAAGTTTCGCGCTGCACGCCAAAAAGAAAATGATTTTCAAATAGTTAAGGAGTTTTTTAGCGGCGATCAAACTGTCGCTTATCAATTAACACTGCGGAATTGAAAGGCCTGAAATATGGTTCTCTCCAGCTTACTAGTGCGTAACTCTGCCTTCAATATTGTCGGCGCGGGCTTGTTAATTGTGGCATCTACCTACGGGTTGTCGCGCTATACCTATGGCTTGTTCGTGCCCGCTATCAGGGATGATTTCAATTTAAGCCAAACGGCCGTCGGTGCGATTGGCAGTGCCTCCTATCTGGGGTATCTGCTGGCCACGTTGGTGAGTCCGCTGCTGGTTCGCCATTTTAATCCGCGTATGCCGATTATATTGGGTGGCATGACCGCAACGCTGGGCATGCTGTTGGTCGCGCTGGCGGGTAACCCGGTATGGTTAGCATTGGGGGTGACGCTTGCCGGTTGTAGTCCAGGCCTGGCGTATCCACCGCTTTCTGATGCTATCAAGCAACTCTGTCTCGCTGAAAAGCAAAGCCGCTATTACGCCATTATAAATTCCGGCACCAGTTTTGGGGTGATGGTTTCTGGCCCATTGGCCCTTATTGCGGGCCCTCAATGGCAACTGGCTTGGTTGTGCTTTGCATTTATCGCGCTGATCGCCACGCTGTGGAATTTTTTTATAATGCCGGGCAATGCGCCTAATCATGAGCTCTCAAACAGAGTGAAACCGGGCGCCTCCCAGGAGCCTATGTTTACCCTTGTGAGACGCAAGTTGAAAGATAGTTCGGTGCGTCGCCTACTGCTGGGTGCGCTTCTATTCGGGCTGGTAACCTCAATCTATTGGACGTTCTCTGTTGAGTTGATCGCGGGAGAAAAAAGCCTTTCTGATACAGGTAGGGTGATATTCTGGATTGTCGTGGGCATTGCCGGCGTGGCGGGCGGCTTGGCCGGAGAACTGGTGACTCACTTTGGACTGACCAAGGCATTGAAGTGGGCGACGCTGGCCATAGCTGCCTCGATAGCTTTACTCACCATTGCGAGTGACGGGATACTGATGCTAACGCTATCGGCGGTTTTGTTTGGCGCTACGTTTATTCTTATTACGGCGTTATACGGTATTTGGAGTGTCAGTTGCTTTCCAGAAGCTCCGTCCACTGGCTTTGGTCTAACCTTCTTTCTTATTTCTGCAGGTCAACTGATATCGCCCACCCTTGCCGGGCTTGGTGCCGAGATTTGGCAATTGACAGCGGTGTTTCAGGTCACCGCGATACTCTGTTTAGGTATCTTGTGGCTACTCCCGACCCAGGACGTATGGAGTATGTGACCAATAGCCTAATCCCGTTACCCCAGCACCCCGTCTTCTCGACGGGGTGCTGTTTTGATAGCGTGAGGTGAAGTTTAAACTTCCTGATACAGCCCGCTGCCTTTCTGGCGAAACTTCTCCGCCTGCTCCTCCATACCCTTCATTACCGCTTCCTGATCGCCGTTGAGGCCGTGCTCATTGGCGTAGTCACGTACTTCCTGGCTGATCTTCATGGAGCAGAACTTCGGCCCGCACATGGAGCAGAAGTGGGCTACCTTGGCGGAGTCTTTGGGTAGGGTTTCGTCGTGGTATTCACGGGCGGTGTCCGGGTCTAGCCCCAGGTTGAACTGGTCTTCCCAGCGGAACTCGAAACGCGCCTTGGAGAGTGCATTATCGCGACGCTGTGCTGCTGGGTGGCCCTTGGCGAGATCCGCCGCGTGGGCAGCAATTTTGTAGGTAATAATGCCGGTTTTAACGTCATCTTTATTGGGCAGGCCCAAGTGCTCTTTCGGCGTCACGTAGCAGAGCATGGCGCAGCCAAACCAGCCAATCATCGCCGCCCCAATGCCAGAGGTAATGTGGTCGTAGCCGGGGGCGATATCCGTCACCAGCGGCCCAAGCGTATAGAAGGGCGCTTCGTCGCAGTACTCCAGCTGCTTATCCATGTTCTCTTTAACAAGGTGCATGGGCACATGGCCGGGGCCTTCGATCATCACCTGCACATCGTGCTTCCAGGCAATGTGGGTCAGTTCGCCCAGGGTTTTTAGCTCTGCCATTTGTGCTTCATCGTTTGCATCAGCAATAGAGCCAGGGCGCAGGCCGTCGCCCAGCGAGAACGCCACATCGTACTGCTTGCAGATCTCGCAGATCTCCTCGAAGTGGGTATACAGGAAGCTCTCTTGATGGTGATACAAGCACCACTTTGCCATGATGGAGCCGCCACGGCTGACAATGCCGGTGACGCGGTTGGCGGTGAGCGGCACGTAGCGCAGCAGCACCCCGGCGTGAATGGTGAAATAATCCACCCCCTGTTCCGCCTGCTCGATCAGCGTATCGCGGAAGATCTCCCAGGTGAGGTTTTCGGCAATGCCGTTGACCTTCTCCAGCGCTTGATAGATGGGCACCGTACCAATCGGCACCGGCGAGTTGCGGATGATCCACTCGCGGGTTTCATGGATGTTCTGGCCGGTGGAGAGATCCATGATGGTGTCCGCGCCCCAGCGGATGCCCCAAGTCATCTTGTCCACTTCTTCCTCGATGGAAGAGGTGACCGCCGAGTTGCCCAGGTTGCCGTTGATTTTCACCAGGAAGTTACGACCGATGATCATCGGCTCGCTTTCCGGGTGGTTGATGTTGTTGGGAATAATCGCCCGCCCACGGGCCACCTCATCGCGCACGAACTCCGGCGTGATCTCCTCCGGAATGCTGGCGCCGAAGCTCTGGCCCGCATGCTGATGGCCCAGAATGCGCTCTACTTCTGCCGTTCCCAACGCCTGACGGCGCTGGTTTTCCCGCAGAGCGATGAACTCCATTTCCGGCGTGATGATGCCCTGGCGGGCGTAGTGCAGCTGGGTCACGTTCTTGCCCGCTTTCGCCCGGCGGGGTGTGCGGCTTAAATCAAAGCGCAATTGGGCAAGGGTGGGGTCGTTGGCGCGGCGCTGGCCGTACTGGCTGGTGGGGCCATCCAGAAACTCAGTGTCGTTGCGCTCTTCGATCCAGGCCCGGCGTAGCTCCGGCAGGCCCTGGCGCAAATCGATGTTGGCGCTGGGGTCGGTGTAGGGGCCGGAGGTGTCGTACACCAGCAGTGGCGGGTTCTGCTCATCCGCGCCGCTGGTTTTGGTGGGCGAGAGGGTGATCTCCCGAAATGGCACGCGAATATCCGGCCGCGAGCCTTCCACGTACACCTTGCGCGAACCGGGCAGCGGCGCCACGGCGGCGGCATCGACCTGGGCGGTTTCGGCTAAAAAGTGTGCGGTGTTGCTTTTGACGGTCTTGGTCATGACGGTTGCTCTATGTTGTAGGAGATTATTCAGAAAGGTCTAAACCCATCTGCCAGAAGTCGATTTCCAGACGGGTGGCATCGCGGAAGATTTTGCTTAGCTCAGCAAAGCGGGCGGGGGTGACATCCGCTAAGCGGGCATCGAGCCACGCAAGCTCCGCCTGCATGGCGGCCTGGAACTCCTCGCCTTCGTACATGGCGATCCAGGCATCAAACGGGTTTTGCGCGCCGCGCAGCGTGGAAGGCTGCGCGTTCAGCCAGTTGGCGATTTCGCCGTAGCCCACCAGGCAGGGGGCCAGCGCTACGTGCAAGTCGAGCAGGTCGCCGCGGTTGCCGGTATCCAGCACATAGCGGGTGTAGGCCAGCGTGGCGCGGGCTTCGGGGAGTTCGGCAAGCTCCTGCTCGGAAATCCCCCACTCCTGACAAAAGCCCACGTGCAGGCCCAGCTCCACATCCACAATGGCTTTCAGGCCCTCGTGGGCCTGGCGCAGATCCGCTAGGGTGGGGCTTTTGTAAGCGGCCAGCGCGTAGGCGCGGGCAAAGTGAATCAAGAACAGATAATCCTGCTTCAGGTAGTGGCGAAACGACGCATCAGGCAGCGTGGCGTTGCCCAGCTGGCGCACGAAATCGTGCTCGATATAAGCCCGCCAATCGTCCTGGCAAGCGGTGGTGAGATCGGTAAAGCGGTAGCCCATGATGCCTCCGGTGGTACAGCGAACCGGCGCACGGGCGAAGGGAGAGTGAGTTGGGGCAAGGTATCAGGTGAACACGGCGCACCCCAACCACCGCTTGATTCCTACGCCGGTACTAGCCGGATCAGGTTCAACGGGCCCCGCCGTGACGACTTGCTGCAGCAGCCAGCCGTATAGCGATCTCAGCCGGTTCCACCGGCACCCCGTCAAGCAGTATTCAGCGCAGTGTAGGAGGCGAGAGGGGGAGATGCAAGGGGCGTTAGCTTGATCGAACACACGGGCTTCATGGAAGCATAACTGCCCTTCACTAACCCAATGGACTTCTGACACCCGCAAACCCATTGCCTAGCACATGGGTATATATTTGGGTGGTCTCGATACTTTTATGGCCCAGCAGCTCTTGAACAGTGCGAATGTCAGTACCTTGGCTTAGTAGCTGAGTGGCGAAACTGTGCCGCAAAGAGTGGCATGAGCCAGGGCGTGTTAAAGAAGATGAGCGCATGGCATATTTGACGGCTTTTTGGACGGCAGAGGCATGAATGTGATGTAGAACGACGCGCCCCCTCTCATCGAAGCAAGGCCTGGAGGAAGGGAAAAGCCACTGCCATGCAAGTGAAATACCCGCGTTCGGGTATTTACGGTCCTAGAGCATATGGCAGTGACACAGGAGTAGCGTTGGCTTCAAGGCGAGCGTTCAGTTGTTGTTCTGCCATTTGTATATGCGTATGTAATGGCTGGACGCAAGAAGGCGGCAGTAGCGTGGTGCGGTCTTTGTTGCCTTTGCCTGCATACACCGTGATGATTTGCCTTGAGAAATCAATATCTTTGACGCGAAGCCGACAGGTTTCGGAGACACGTAAACCTGAGCCGTACATCAGTGAGGCCATGAGAAGCATAGAGCCAGACAAGCGCTGAAATACCTCCATTACTTCCTGATGAGAAAGCACCACTGGTAAGCGCTGAGGGCGCTTAGCTCGGCTAAATTGACCAATCTCGCCAAGCGGTTGGTCCAGCACATGGCGATAAAGGAAGACGATGGCATTGAGTGCTTGATTCTGTGTAGCCGCTGCCACGTGCCTTTCGATTGCCAGATACTCCAAAAATTGCCGTACTTCATGACCTGTTAGCGTGGCAGGGTGACGTAAATCATTGAACCGAATGTAAAATCGAATCCAGTAACAATAGGTTTTTTCGGTGCGTAAGCTATAGCGCTTGACTCTCATGGTTGCCTTGACGCGTTCCATCAGTTTCATGGGAGAATGCCTTAATAATGCTGTATTTAAAAACAGTATTATTGAGGCGAGCAAAACGCGCAAGCCCGCGAATTTTGGCTACATCGCCAAAATTCTCTTTGCACGCTGTAGAATCAATGAGGTAGATTCAATTTGGTGGCTATGAAACCTCAGTCATTGTGATGTCACGTTCATTGAGGTTTCATGGCAGGGCGTATAATCACTGTTATGGCTCAATTTCCCGCTAGTCAAACCTACATAAATGACCTAAAATATGACCATTATATAGACCATATATGAGGTTTTTATGCGCCAAGTATTAGCAGATTTTTCTGTAAGCATCTCAGAATTAAAGAAAAACCCATCGTCACTACTGTCCCAGGCCAGTGGCTCTCCAATTGCTGTCTTGAACCATAACAAGCCTGCTGCATACCTCATACCTGCAGATACGTATGAAGCAATTATGGAAATGATTGAGGACTACGAACTGGGCAAGCTGGTCGAAGAGCGCCGTGGTGAGCGCGCAGAAGCCATCGCGGTGTCACTGGATGACTTATAAGCTGAAATTTGTACCATCAGCACTGAAGGAATGGAAGAAGCTGAGCGCTCCTGTAAAAAGTCAGTTCAAGAAGAAACTGGAGGAGCGCCTTATTAATCCAAGAGTGCCTTCGGCAAAGCTTGGAGGCTACAGCTCCGTGTACAAAATCAAACTACGATCAGCGGGCTACCGTTTGGTTTATGAAGTGGTGGATGGGGAGTTAGTCATCTATGTCCTTGTCGTTGGTAAACGAGAGAAAGGGAAGGTTTACCAGACATTGAAGGACCGAAAATGAGCCTGGCAGCACGCCATAACAAGCAGTCGCAACGGACGCATAAATGCGCCGTTGAACATGGTCGTTATGAGTATGCATAGAGGAATAGCGCTACTGACGGCTCTATGCCTGGCAGGTTGCGCCAGCACAGGAAACTATTGTCGTGTGGATGAGCAGCATCGCTCCGAAATCCTTGAGAATATAGCCCCGGTTCTCGAAGATCTGGAGTCCGAGACTATTCGCTACATCCCGTCAAAGTCACTTTCGCGTGACGGTGTGTTATATCGTGACGAAGGTGGCTGTTTTATATACATTGGACCCCAATCCAAAAGAGAAGGCCATGGTGTGCTTGATGGCGACGGAGGCATTTACATTGACATGGAAACATTTCAGTCCAAAGAAGTTTTCTGGTATCAATACTAAAACTCATAACCAAGCGCAGCACTACACAGCCTTCGGCTGTCGGACGCTCGCAAGCTCGCGCCGGTGTGCGCGGCGTTATACAGAAGAGGAGGCCAAATGAGTGCGCAGGATAAAGCACCTCTTTACCATGCGAAGCGAGAGCTGGTCGCCGCACAAAGAGCGATCGAGCGCATGGGGCAGGCCTCCTCGCTTGAGGATCTAGAAGACGAATGGAAGGCCTATCTCACCGCAATTGAGAAGTGCTGGATTAAAGTCGAGAGAGCCTGTCAGCACATTCGAAACAAGTTCCAACCATGGCAGGGACAGTACGCGAACGAGAGAAGAAAAGACCCTCTCTTAAAGTATCTGAAACACGCACGAAATTCAGATCATCATTCCATTCAAGAAAACATGGACAAAAAGGCAGCTTCGAGTTCTATGTATGTAGAAGGTGGCCCCGGAGTCACACACATTGAACGCCTAGAGATTAAAGATGGCCAGCTTGTTGAGTATCGCGGCAACAAGCCATTGGTCATTGAGAATCTTCCAAACAGAGTGGAACTGCTGCCAGTCAAAGATGGCAGCAAGTGGTACAACCCTCCGTCGCAACATAAAGGCGCCAAGCTAGTTTGGCCTGCTCCGCTGGATGTTGCTCAACTCGGACTTGAGTACTACACAAAATATGTATCGGAAGCTGAAGAAAAGTTTTTCAGCAGTGTATAACAAGGCCAGGCACGCGACGCCTACTGCATTGCGGCTTCGCCTCCATTCCGTAGCCGCGCATGCTGGCTGGCGTTATATCGAATAGAGACCAATGGAAAATTACAGATTCATAGACCGATTCTTTCATAGTCAATATGAGCTATTGGACCTCACGGAGACTGAGGGTAGGGATTCGAATACGCTCTACACATTTCTTAACAACCTTCACACGACTGCCGACCGACTCAAAGAAGAATTTGATTGCGATATTAAAGGGTATCCGGAGTTCAAAATTCTTCGGCTCATCAGGAACTATTTTCATCATGTTGGCGATGTGGAAGAAATTAGGTTGAAAGTTTATGTTGAGCGGAATGTGATCATTAGCCACGCAGAGCATCTAATTATTCCTCTCGAGACATTCGCTAAAAGCGTAAAGTCATTTATTGATAAGAACTCACTGCCAAAGAGCAACAGAAATTACGCCAAAAAGAAGGCATTTGTAGATAAAGAGATGGCTGCCATATCGGAGCTTTTTGATTATACCGCCGATTTGCTAGCAAATTTGGAGGTTTTTTGTAATAAGCCAAGCCTAAAGCTAGATGGTGTAGTATATGAGTTAGGTTTTGATATGTATAAGTTTGTCTACAATGTCACAAATATAGTGGCCGACAAATGTCGTGAAATCGAGCAGCTGAATGAAAAGAAAGTTATCGCGGAACTGGATTGGTCCTATACAGCCGACAACAACATAGGAAAGCATGATGTGTTTTGTCATCCTAACCGAGTCCCAATCACTACAACACAGGGGTTCGTATACCCCGAGACCATTGAGTCAGCGATATAACAATTCGCGTCACTCGGACGCACTAAAGTGCGCCGGTGCGCTCTGGCGTTAACTTTCGCCAGCTAGCCCCAAGGAGACTTTAAGTTATGGAGTTTGAGGACCTACTCCTACTAGTCATCCTGATCATTGCGGCCTATATCTGGATTGTTTCCCAAATTGAGAAAAAGAAAAGGGAACGAGAATACGCTGAAAAGCATGCGGAATTACAGGCAAGGCGCTCGCGGGAGATGCAGAAGCCGCTACCGAAACACATGCAAAGAGCATTGTCTCAGTTTGAAGCTGAATACCAGCAGAACCCTGGGGCGTTTAAATCCATGCATGAGTTTTCACCACTTGCTTGTTTTGGATACAAAGTCGGCAAAACGAATGGACTGCCTGAACACCTGCGGCGCGAGATCATCTACTTTACTTGGTATGCAGAAATCCCTTCAGTAGTGCCTCGCCAATATGCCCAAGAGTGGGGAGAGCCTGGTACCAGTAAAAGGTTTTCTAAGATTCGAAGCCATTTGTCTATGCTTGCGAATCAGAGACGCTCGCGAAAAGGTTATGAGGTTGCCGTCTCCCACTGGGATTCAGATGTAAATTGGCTTCGTGAAAATCACTCGGACTTGGCTTACCAGTACAGTCAGTTCGGATTCAAAAGTTAACAAGGTGGTCAACGGGACGCCAACTACGCTGCGCTCTGTTGTCGCCCGTTACCACTGGCGTTATGCGCAAAAGGAGGAGCCGTGCATCAATTAGCAGCCCAGTGGATTGTGGAGTTACTGGGAGATAGGAATATCCCCTTTCTGATCTGTGGTGGACTCGCAGCAAAGGGATATGGGTCTGAGCGTGACCTGAATCCTGAATCCGTGAGACCGCCCCCCGGAAGCACTTCTAACCCACTGACCTGCATGGCAATATAGCCATTATCGCCATTCACCCAGACAGTGCCATGCCCAACATAAAGTTCCGCGCCAGTCGCCGCACCCTCACCAGCCACGCCGGGCTGTC